>CAYXNQ010000012.1:0-8288 GCA_964466545.1 uncultured Lachnospiraceae bacterium
ATCCGCCGCTGTCTGTCAGCGTAGGATGCTTCCAACCGGTAAATCCGCGCAATCCGCCCATATCGCGAACGAGCGCGTCGCCGGGTCTGAGATGCAGGTGATACGTATTGGACAGCATTATCTGGCATCCGACATCTTCAAGATCCTGCGCGGAAAGTCCTCCCTTGATAGCGCCGCAAGTCGCAACGTTCATAAATACGGGAGTCTCGACAGTGCCATGTACCGTTTCGAGTCTTCCGCGTCGGGCATTGCCCTCGGTCTTTAATAATGTAAACATATTTTCAAAAGCTCCGATCTGTCAGTCCTTGAAGCCTGTACGCTCAAACTGACGCTCTATTGATGATTTTTTTATTTCAAACGCGACCGGACGTCCGTGCGGGCAAGTCTTGATCGCGCTACCGCCTTTACTCTTCTCCGGTTCGACAAGCAGCTTATCGCATATCCATTTAATCTGATCTTCGCCGTATATTATTCCGCCCTTGATCGCCGCTTTGCATGAAGCCTGAAACAGTTGGCGATCGAAAAATTCTTCCGCCGCGCCGGCAAGCGAAGGTGACGCGGTGGAAAGGCGCGACGCAAGCACCGTAAGCATTTCCGCGGCGCCCGTGCGATTCAGCTCCTCCGGTATTTCAGATACGGAAATAACGCTCCTTGATCTGTCAACGGAGAACGAAAATCCGAGCTGCCTCAGCTCGCCCCCGAACTCTCCGAGCGCGTCTATGCCCTCTCGGTCTAGCGAAAGCTCAAGCGGGATCATGAGTATCTGCGGATATTTTTTTGCATTGCGCAGCTTCGCCGAAAGATCGTTGTATATTATTCTTTCATGCGCCGCGTGCTTGTCGATGATCAAAAGCCTGTCGGAAAGCTGAACTATTATATAGCAGTTGTACGCTTCGCCGAGTATCTTGTATTCGGGCACGTTTTCCGCGATCTCATCTTCACGCGGCGCATACGGTTTTGAAGGCTCGCGTTTTTCCGCAGGCTCCTCTACCGCCGCTTTTTGCGTATAATCGGTAAAAGCCGGAGAGGACATCTCATGTTGTCCGCCGACCTGCCGCGCGAAGCTTACCGCACTCGCCGAAGCCGTCCTATCCGTATTCGCGCTTTCCTGCGAGGCAGGCGTAGCTACTGCGGATTTTTCGCGTATCGGAAGCGTGATCTGCTCCGCGCCTCGCTCTCCCTTGGCCGCGAATGCGCGCACCAAGTCGTCGGCTTTTTTCCCCGACGCCCAAAAGTCAGGATGTCTGTTCGAGGCTTTTGCGTCAAGCTTGATAAATCTGTCGGTGACCGCCGCTTCCTGTTCCGCCGATATCCGCGTTTTTTCGCCGCGCGGCGAAGTGATATTGAACTCCGGGCGAACAGATTCGCGTTCGAGCGCGCCGAGCACTGCGTAATACACCGCGTCGAATATAACACGTTCGTTTGTAAATTTGACCTCAAGCTTGGAGGGATGCACGTTCACATCAACGAGCGCGGGATTTATCTCGATATTCAAAACACACGCCGGAAATCGTTCCTGCGGTATACGCGATATGTATGCCTGCTCAAGCGCCGCCGACGCCGTCCTGCTTTTTACGAATCTTCCGTTAATGAAGAACACCTGCATATTGCGGTTGGAGCGAATATAATCCGGCTCCGAGGTATATCCGCGCACGGAAATACCTCCCTCCGAACGCTCCACCTCAGCTAATCGCTTTGCGCAGTCACGTCCCCACACCGCATAGATCGCGCTGTACAGCTTACCGTCGCCGCTCGTGCTCAGCTTCATTTCGCCGTCGGATATATACCGAAACGCGATCTCCGGATGCGAGAGCGCGCTTTTTTCGACAACTCCCGTCACGGCGATCATTTCCGTAGAATCTTTTTTGAGAAATTTTCTCCGCGCAGGGACGTTGAAAAACAATTCCTCGACGATCACAGTCGTGCCGACCGGACAGCCTGTCTCCGTTACCAAAGGCTCGGAACCGCCTTCGCTCTCAAGCCGAAAACCAAAATCCGCGCCGTGCTGTTTTGTAATTATCCTAAGCTTAGATACGGCGGCGGTCGCCGCAAGAGCCTCGCCGCGAAATCCGAGCGTAATTATATTCTCAAGATCGTTTGCGTCGGCTATCTTGCTTGTGGCGTGGCGGCGAACCGCAAGAGGAAGATCCTCCCTTGACATTCCGCATCCGTCGTCCGCAACGCGAATAAACGTAACTCCGCCGCGTTTGATCTCGACGGTAATATTTGATGCCCCCGCGTCTATTGCGTTTTCGATCAGCTCCTTGACCACGGAAGCCGGGCGGTCAACGACCTCGCCCGCGGCGATCAGGTTGGCGACCTCAAAGGTCAATACATTGATCTTTCCCATTTTCCTCAGTTATTTCCTTTAAGGAGTTTTTTCCATTCGTAAATACAATTGATCGCTTCGATAGGCGTAAGCGTGTTTATATCTACCGATTCTACAAGCCGACGCAGCTCCTCGTTTGCCGGATCTACGATCGGAAGCGTAAGCTCGATCTCATTTTCGCGAGATTTCTTTTTCTTCACGCCGTCCTCGCTCGGTCTCGCGTCCTCAAGTACGCGAAGTATCTCTTTTGCGCGCTTGACGATCTCGGAGTTAACTCCGGCAAGCCGAGCCACCTCTATTCCGTAGCTGTCGTCCGTAGGTCCTTTGACGATCTTACGAAGGAATACGATATCGTCGCCTTTTTTCTTGGCGGCAATATTGTAATTCACAACGCCGTCGATCTCTTTTTCAAGCGCGGTAAGCTCGTGATAATGCGTTGCAAACATCGTTTTCGCGCCGAGTTTTTTGCCTGTGGTGTATTCGGCAACGGCGCGCGCTATGCTCATGCCGTCGTATGTACTCGTGCCTCTGCCTATCTCGTCGTAGATTATCAGGCTGCGTTTTGTCGCATTGTCGAGAATATACGCGACCTCCTTCATTTCGAGCATAAAGGTAGACTGTCCGGACGCGAGGTCATCCGACGCTCCGACTCTTGTAAACAGCTTATCGACGATTCCGACGCGTGCCGACGAAGCCGGAACGAACGAGCCGATCTGCGCCATCAAAACTATGAGCGCACTTTGTCTCATATATGTGGATTTACCTGCCATATTCGGCCCCGTTATAAGCATGAGACGATTGCGCTCCGTGTCGAGCAAGGTATCGTTCGGCACGAAATACGAATCGCGAACAAACTGCTCTACAACCGGATGTCTGCCGTCCTTTATCTCAAGCACGTCGCTGTAATCTATCTCCGGCATGACGTAGTTGTTCTTAGAGGCAACGTCGGCAAGACTGATATACATATCGAGAGAAGCGATCATAGCCGCGCTCTGTCTTATTCGGTCCGAGCACTCGCCTACGCTGTCTCTGATATTGATAAACAATTCATATTCAAGCGAATGAAGCTTATCCTCTGCACCGAGGATAGTCGCTTCCATATTTTTCAGCTCATCGGTAATATATCTTTCGCAATTCGTTAGCGTTTGTTTGCGAATATAATTATTGGGAACAAGATCGAGGAAAGAATTGGTGACTTCAATATAATATCCAAACACACGGTTATAACGTATTCTGAGATTTTTTATACCGGTCTTGTCGCGTTCTTCTTCTTCGATATTCTCGATATATCCCTTGCCGCCGCTCATGATCGAGCGAAGCTCGTCAACCTCCGAGCTGTAGCCGTCGCGAATGATACCGCCTTCTCTTATGATAAACGGCGGATCGTCAACGATCGATGAATTGATAAGCTCGTAAACATCTGTCAGAGGATCAAGCTTCTCGCGTATACGCACCAGCTCCGCCGAGCTTGCGCCGGCAAGCAGATTCAGTATTTCGGGGAATACCGATACAGCTTGGCATATTGCGCGAAGATCGCGGCCGCCGGCAGTTCCGTATGTGATCTTCGTAACCAATCGCTCAAGATCAAGGACGCTCGACAGAAGCTCTTTAAGCTCCTCTCTCAGCATAAATGCCTCGTTCAACTCAGCTACCGCTCCCTGCCGCGCGGCGATCGCCCTTACGTTTGTAAGCGGTCGCTCGATCGCGGAGCGCAAAAGCCTGGCACCCATCGCCGTACTCGTATGATCAAGCACCCAAAGAAGCGAACCGCGCTTTTCCTTAGTCAGCATTGTCTCGCAAAGCTCAAGATTGCGGCGTGTGTTCGAATCCATTTCGAGATACTGCGAATTTTCGTATACGGTTATATTTTTGAGATAGCAAAGATCGGTGACTTCCGTCGCGGCTATGTATTCAAGCGCAGCGCCGGCAGCGATCGCAATCGCTTTCGACTTATCGTCATCCGCTCCGAGCGAGAACTGATCTGCCGCACGCCTGAGCGTTTCCGCCGGGTCGAAATACGGTGCTTTCGAATTGACGTATATCGGGACGCGTGAATTTTTGCAAAATTCGTCAAGCTGCGGCTCGTCCGCAACGTCGATATTCGTTACGATCTCGCGCGGAGAATATGTGTAAAGCTCACCGAGCAGATCCGACATACCGCCCAAAGTCTCCACGGCAGTCGCGGCGACGTATGCGGTAGAAACATCGGAAAAGCAAAGTCCGATATATTTAGGCGAAAAATATATGCACGCAAGATAATTATTTTTCGATTCGCTCAAAAGATTGCTCTCAATGACGGTTCCGGGCGTAATGACCCGAACTACCTCGCGGCGCACGAGTCCCTTTGCCGAAGCCGGATCCTCCGTTTGCTCGCAGATCGCGACCTTGTGTCCGTTTTCGATCAGCTTACCTATATAGCCTTCTGCAGAATGATACGGGACGCCGCACATAGGCGCGCGTTCTCCGTCGCCGCAATCTCGCCCCGTCAGTGTAAGCTCCAGCTCTTTTGAAACTATCTGCGCGTCCTCGAAAAACATTTCGTAAAAGTCTCCGAGACGATACATCAGAATATAATCGGCGTATTTATCCTTGATATCGAAATACTGCCGCATCATCGGCGAAAATCCCATTCTTACCTCATCATCTCATTTCCGTTAGATTATTTCGGAAAGCCAATTACTCCTCGGTATGCTCGTGATCATGGCAATGCGACGAGCAGGATGAGCAATCGTGAGTGCAGGGGCGAACGCCTGTGATCGCAAACTGAAGCTCGTCCATTACACTGCGATAGTATTCGTCGTATTTTTCTTTTTCCGTCATATACGCCTGATATGATGCGTTTCCGACTATTTCGTCGTACAACTCCTCAAGGCGCTTTTCGATAACGGAGGAAATATCGTCTCCGTTTTCCTTGTTGCTTGCGCTGACCGTCGCAAGCGCCGTTTGCTGTATATTGTATTCCTCGATAGCGGATTTCAAAGCCTCGTCCTGCATATATGCGTCGGCAACCGTCTTAAGCGACGCAAACGACTCGCTTTTCTTGATCTCCTCTCCGAGCAGTGTGATTATTTCTATCATTTTTTCGCTGAGCTTTTCCATTTTCAATTTTACCTTTCGTTTGTGATATTATGCAAGATAGAACGCGAGCATTGCGTCATGCGTTGCGTAAAGATCGAGCTTGGATACTGCCTCCATCGCACCGTGCATCGACATTACGGGAACGCCGGCGTCAAGCGTGGAGATGTTGAGATTTGCGATATATTTAGCGACTGTTCCGCCGCCGCCTACGTCAACGGCTCCAAGCTCAGAGCTTTGCCAAAGCACATTCGCTTCGTCAAATATCGCGCGAATACGGGCAACAAATTCTGCGGAAGCGTCGCTTGTTGAGCTCTTGCCACGCGCGCCGGTATATTTCGCGATCGCAACGCCGTGATGGAAGTATGCGCAGTTATTCGCTTCAAATACGCCGTCAAGCTTAAACGCGGGGTCAAACGCGGTCGTGACGTCTGCGGAAAGGCACTCAGATGCCGCTCTGACTTTAGCGCGCGACAGGCCGTTGGCAGCCGCTATCGCATCAAGCACATCCTCGAAGATTGCGGACTGCATACCGGACACTCCGTCGCTTCCGACCTCCTCCTTATCGGCGAGCACGCAAAGCGCGGCGCGATCCGAGGCTTCGCTCGCGAGGAACGCCGTCAATGCGGGATATGCGCAAACTGTATCGTCGTGGCCGTAAGCTCCGATCAGCATACGGTCAAGACCTATGTCGCGCGATCTTCCGGCAGGAACGAAGCACAGCTCGGCAGATTCAAAATCGTCCTCGGTGATACCGTATTTTTCGTTGAGCAGCGCAAGCAGATTGAGCTTTACGCCGTCGGCAAGCTCGCTATCGCCTCCGAACGGAGAGGACGCGCCGATTGCATTCATTTTTTCGCCGGAAAACGCCTCGCCGAGAGTCTTTGCGTTCTGCTTCTGCGAAAGATGCGGCAAAAGATCCGAAATATAGAATATCGGTTCGCTCTCGTCTTCGCCTACCGTTACCGTAACGCTTGTGCCGTCCTTTTTGCAGATAACGCCGTGAAGCGCGAGCGGGAGAGTTACCCACTGATGGCGGCGCAATCCGCCGTAGTAATGAGTTTTCAAATAAGCGATACCGTCATCCTGATAAACGGGATGCTGTTTCAGGTCAAGGCGCGGAGAATCTATGTGCGCGGCAGTGATCGCGACGCCGTTTTCCGCATTACCGCATCTGAACGCAAGGAGCGCCTTGTCGCGATTATTGCAGTAATACTTGCCGCCGAGCTTCAACTCGCCGCCGATAACATATTCTTCGTATCCGGCTTCGCGAAGCATCTTGATCGCTTCCGAAACAGCCTCGCGCTCTGTCTTTGCTTTATCGATAAAGCTTTTGTATCCTTCCGCGTAATCCTGCGCGCTAAGCACCCATTCGTTTCCCTTTTTCGTAAAACCGTCCTGTTTTTTGCGGAACAGCTTATCTTTCATTTCTTCAGCAGTCATTTTCTTTAACCTCTTTCTTAATTTTCTTATATTACCGATCATTTATAATATAATCGTTTGTATTCTTCGATATTTTTCTTGACCTTCGGAACGTAAGCCCTCGTTTCCTCTATCGGAATATTCACGAGCTTTCCATTTTCGTCCGTATATTCGGGATTTTCAAGCCATCCCTTCACGCGATTTATACCGGCATTATAGGCGGCAAACGCGGCGTCCCAATCCTCAAGCTCGGCGTAAAGATACGCCAAAAGATGCGTTCCGTATTTTATATTCGTCTCCGGATCGTAAAGCATTCCGTGCTGAAGGCTTTCCTTAGTCAAAAGCATAAGAAAATCAAACGTATCCGGTGTGATCTGCATCAGACCGACCGCGCCCGCGGACGATACTGCGCTGCTGTCAAATCCGGATTCAACATTGATCACGGAATAGATTATATATTCCGGAACGCCGCATTCCGATGAGTATTTCGATACATATTCGGAATATTCACGCGGATATCTTCCGCGATCTATCCTATCCCAAACGGCCTGATACACAAATCCGACAGCCACAGATATCAAAAGTATTGCCACGATCACGGCGCTCCGCCGTAATGCAACGCTAAGCTTTGATCTATCCGACATAGCTCCTCCTAAAAATCAGTCTGCGCACCGTCACAGAAGCAGTTTACGCGCCGCCTCCGCCACGGCTGCGGTCAGCCCTTCTGCGTTAAGCTCATTCTCTATTACTATATCCGCGCGGGATCGCAAAAATTCCACGCTGTGCTGACTTGCAAGCCGCTTTGCCGCATCAGCTTCCGAAATACCGTCTCGCGCCACTATTCGCTTAACGGAGGTCGCGTCACTGCACACCACCGCCACTATAACATCGCACTTCGCGTCGAATCCGGATTCAAAAAGGAGAGGAGCGTCAACGATCACGGCGCGATAACCGCCTTTCTCAAGCTTTTCTATCTCGCCTTCCGTCTTTTCGAGAATAAATCTATGCGTTATATGATTCAGATCGCGCAGTGCCGAACCGCCGCCTTCTCCGAAAACGATATTTGCAAGCGCGCGACGGTCGAGCGTTTTATCGTTGCGCAGTACTCCGCTTCCGAAGCGTTCGACAAGCGCGGCAAGACACGGATTATCGCTGTTTGAGGGATCGGCCGTAAGACTGCGATATACCGCGTCCGTGTCGATCGACGGAATACCGAACTCGGCGAATTTTTTTGAAACGTAGCCCTTGCCGGAGCCGCTTCTGCCGCACATTCCTATTACACGAATCAAAATCTTCCCTCCGAAAGCTCTGCCGCGCTTTGAACCGCGGTCTCTGCGGTACCGCTTTCCCACGATCTGTATGCCGCTTCCATCACCGCCTGAACATGAGCCGCATCGTCAAACGACGGCGTAACGGGCTTGCCGAGATAGACCGCATTCAAAAAATTATACATACTTTCTAT
>CAYXNQ010000012.1:8388-19086 GCA_964466545.1 uncultured Lachnospiraceae bacterium
GTCGTACACAGCGGCTTCTCGCAATAGATCGCAAAGCCCTTGGCAATAGCGCGCATGATCGTATCGTGATGATATATGTTCGGAGTGCAGATGTCTATCACGTCAAGCTCGCTGTGCTCAAGCAGTTCGTCCTCGCTCTCGCATACCGTCGGGATCGAGTGAAGCTCCGCGAATTTTCGGGCGTTTTCGGGAGATTTTGCCGCAACAGCGGCTACAGTCACCTTAAACGGCAGATCGCGATAGAAATACGAAAGATTTTGAACGGCGAAGGTGTGGGTCCTGCCCATCGAGCCGACGCCGAGAAGTCCTATCTTTATTTCACGCATTTTCGTTATCCTTATTACCTTTTTTGAAGATTATCAGCTTGCTGAAAATATAGTTAAGTATAACAACTATGATTGCCGCGGCAAGCTTTACCGCCATATCATACAGTCCGAGCACGTCGGAAAACAGCCAAAACGCTCCGATCTGAATCACGCCGGATACAGCGCGCATCGACGCAAAAGACAAAAATTGCGACAAAAGCGTTTTTACATCGACTCGCTTATCAAGAAACACGAACCATTTATTAACGACAAACGCGAAAAATATCGCCGCGATAACGCTGATCGTCTGCGCGAGAGTTTCTCTGTTTTCCATTCCGCAAAATCTCGTCAAAACGAAGTATACGGCAAAATCCACAAGCGTGGTCGCGCCGCCGCATATCGCGTATATTATCAGCTCTCTGTATTTTTTGCAAAGCTCAATACATTTTTTGATCATTACGGTTTCCTTTCAATCAAGCGGCATCAGCTTGCGAAATTCGTCTCGCGTCAATAAAATATTGACAGCTGACAAAAGCGCGTTCGGCGTCATGCCGGGCGGCATACCGAGCCGCATGGCAAGCTCGTCTCGCCGCTCCGCCGAATTTTCTTTTCCCGTAAGACCCGCCTCATAAAAATCCGCCTTTATGATAGGTTCGCCGGGGGCGCGCACTTCCGTGCCGAAGCCGTTCGCCGATGCAAATTTTTCAAGAAGCTCGCGAAGCAGAGCTTCTTCCATGCCCTCCACGCCGAGAACGCCTTCGGCAGACGGAGCGTTTTTGCGTCTCTCCTTGCCGGCGATCCTCGGAATATACAAATGATATATTTTTTCCTTCGGGAGCGCAGAGGACAGATATGATCTTATGACTTTTCCCGCGCCATCGCTGTCCGTAAGGACCACTATTCCGTCCTTGCCGAGCGAGCGAATGAGTGCAAGCTTTTCTTTCTTCTTGAATATACCGAATCCGTCGGTCGTGATTATACATCCGGAAAAAACCGACGCAAGCTTACTTTTATCGTATTTCCCCTCAACTATTATCGGTATCGGGAAATAAATTCTTTCTTTATTGACGATCGCACACATAATCAAATCGTACAGATCACACGCTCAAGCGCGGTGTATCCGCTCATATAAGATTTCATAGCGGTATCGGCGTCGCGGCATCGGCGAAGTATCGCGCGTATCTTGCGCACGTCGCGTCCCGCTACCGCTTTTGCGTAAAGCCCGACTCTGTATTCGTGCATTTTAAGCCGCTCCGATATCTCCTTGGGCGACGCACCGTCTGCAAGAAGCATGGCTATCGCAAGCATATCGGATATCGTTTTCGAGACCATCGCAAGCACGGCGATAGGCTCCTCGCGACGCGCCCTGCATCTTCCGACAGCTTCAAGCGCGGAAGCGCGATCTCCAGCAACGATCGCATTCGACAGCGCAAAGGCGTCCTCGTCGCCGCCGGGTGACGCAACTTCTTTAATATATTCAAGCTTAACGCTTCCGTCGTGAGAGTGGCAGTACGCCGTAAGCTTTTCGATCTCTCCGGACAGCGCGGTCATATCTCTGCCCGAGTACGCAAGTAACGCATCCGCGAAATCGTCGCTTGCCGTAAGGCCGCTTTCCGCAAAGTGCCTGATTATCCACTTCTTCAGCTTCGCCTGATTCGCGCGAGGATAATAAACGCATTTTGCCGTTTTATCGAGTTTTTTGTACAATGCTGAAGGCTTCTTCGGAATACTGCCCACAGAGCATTCTTCATCTGTCGCGTAGATCAGCAATACCGTGTCGGGATAATCCTTCATATTTTCGAGAATATCGAAAAAACGATTTTTTTCGTTTTCCCGCCAAGCGTCGATGCGAGGCCACGCAAGCTCGACCAGCTTACTTCCGCCGAGCATTGGCATTGCCTCCGCCGAGGCGCGAAGCAGTTCTGCGGAATAATTTTCGTCCGTCAGTATCACGCGATTGTATTCTCCCACTCCGCCGAGCGCACTGCGCCTGACGTCCGCCGCGGCTCGCGAGATCAAAAATCTTTCCTCGCCGCAAAGAAAATACGTGCCGCTCACACCGCGCTTTATCTCGGCGCGAAGCTCCGTATCCGTCATACATTGCCTCCACCGAAAAGCTCGTCTGCGTTGAATATATCGCCGGCAGCCTCGACCTTAATGCGAGCGGTAACGGCTTTCATGTAATCCAATCGCTCAACTGCTATCTTCTTGCTTTCGGGATATACAAGATATCTGCAAAGATCCTCGTTTTCCCAACCGCTCACCTTATCTGCAAGCTCGTGGAAATCCTCTCCTGTCAGCGCGGCGTGTCTTATCGTGTCCCAAAGCCAGATCGTCCCAAAATGATCGAGATAATCCGCGTCCTGAAGCAATGTCAGCTCCGGTGGATAATCGGGCGTAAAGCCGACTCCCGAATCCGTTTTTGTGTCGTGCAGGCGTATGAGATATTCAATCTCGTCAAGCTCCTCCGCGGAAGCGAGATCGCCGAGCAGCTCCCGCGTCAAGACAGCGCCGCTCTCCGCATGATTCGGTATTCCACGATTCGTAATATCGTGAAACCACGCCGCCACCGTAATTATTTCGTCCTTTCCCGTAAGATCGGGGAATATCAGCCGCCTCAAGTGAACGGCAAGCTGCGCCACGCGCAAGCCGTGATAATATTTACTTCCGGCTTCCCGCCATTCGACAGGTCGCACGTCCTTCAGATTTTCGTAAAGTATATTTTTTATCAGATCAAGCTGCATTCGTTAATCCTTTCGCCATATTGAAATACCGACATAAATATACATAATATATTGTATCACAATCAGAAAGCGCAGTCAAGCGAAAAACTTAAGCCGCCGCGCGAACGTAAAAATAAAATGCGCAAAGACCGCCGCAAAGCGTATCTGTGCGCATTTTTGGTAATAGTTCTGCAAGGCGCTCGCGTCTTTACGGCTGATCCTCGACTACAGTCTCCGGCGGAACGTCCAGCTGCCACGGATTTTTCAGATAGCTCTTAAAAAGCTTGAGCGCGGAAGCATAATAATATCCGTCGCAGATACGCTCGTCAAGCACGAACGCAAGGTCAATATATCTGAATTGGTAAACGCTGCCGTCGGGATTCACCTCGTAGCGCCTGCGCTTAGAGCCGAAGGAAACGAATGCCGGACACGTTCCGAAATCGTAGAGATGGTGATAGATCGGCGGTATGCCGAGCGAACCCATAGAGGTAATGAACATCGAGCAATGGAACGGGCTTACGCGCGTCAGGAACTTTGGTATTCCTCCGAAATAATCGAGCAGATTGAGAAACCATATGGCGAACTTAAGCACAAGCGCGGGAACGTAGCTCAGCACCCTTGCCGTATCATCGAAATCCCCGCCCGGATTTTCGCGGTATTCGTTTATGACGCGGTTGATCTCGTTATACACGCACTCAGCGGTAGCATCCGGCTCAAATACCGTTTTGACAACCGTGTCCGGAGACTCTATGCTCATTTCTTTTTTGATCGTGAGAGAAACTTCAATATCGGAACGCGTATAAACGCGCTGACCGCGAATAAAACGATTGATTTGCGGACGCTGAGAGCAAAGACGTATATATGCGGCAATGAGAACATGCATCATCGAAAAGTTGGTCATGCCCTCGGATTGTTTTTCTCTGATATATTTCTCCATATTGTTGATCGCAATACTGTCACGCATAAAATTTTGCGAGCCTATGCGGTTCTTCATAATAAACGGAGATATGACAGACATAGGAGATATGCTCTTTACGCGACGCCAAGTCTTTTTCTTCTTGTTACCCATACAACCGATTCCTTTATTTCAGATCGCAAGCGATCCGAAGAATTACATCTAAATATAACATATTTTTAACTAAATGTAAACGCTTTTCGGGAAATTTTCTTCAAAAGTTATCTGTTTTTATGTATATTCCACTTAACTTTTCGATATTCGGATGAAAAAGCGGGCAATCGCACAAAAATCGCACGACTGCCCGCGGCACAGATATATCACTCGTCAAATTTGATCGAAATGTAAATATAATCGCATTTATAGTCCTTAGCCTGTATCGAATAGATCATATCGCAAACATTATCGCGAACGCTGTTGTTTCTCGCGGAAGCGAGGCAAAGCGTGTGCGCGAGAGGCTCTCCGCTCGGCACGGCGTACTGCGCGACCTTCTCGTAATTGAAGCCGTCGTCATCGCTCGCGCGCCAGATCTCACAGACTGCAGGTCCTCTGTATGAGATCGCGATTATATAATGTCTGCCGGAGGTCGTCTGATACATACGGAAGGAATATCGGCCCTGGAACGGCAGAAGCGCACTGTGTATCTCCTTGCCGTTTTCATACACCTTGTGCTTCAGTATTCTTTCATAGCCGATGCCGGACATCAGAGAGTAATACTTGATCGTGTAAATTACATGGATACGTCCCTTGTCGTCCATATAAGTGCCGCCCTCTTGATTGTTGAGGACTCCGGGATACAGTCCCTCCGAAGTTCTCGAAAAATCAGCAGGCTCGATCATCTCGTTCGTTATATACGGTTTTTTCAGATCCGGTATCGTAAACAGATGAAGCTCGTCCCACGAATAATCCGCATACGGTATTTCGGGATGTCCCGCATCCTGCTTAGTTATATCCCGCTCGCTCGTCATAACGATGCCGCCGTTACCGTCTGGGAACGGTATATGATAGCAGTAACGGTAATCGACAGAGTGATCGGATCCACCTTCGTTCCACGTCTTAGTCTCCATATCGAAAGTAAATATGGTAAACACGCCGGGGATACCGCCGCTTGTATAAATAACGTGTATCTTGCGTTTTTCCGGATCGAAGCACGGCTGCGAATATCCGTGTCCGTGAATTATCGGCGAAGGCATACGGCGTATCGCTTTATACGTTTCGGTCTTGTCGGTGATCGGGTCGATCTTATACGCGACAAGCCATGCCGTTTCCGTAAACGACGGGTCTAATTTATTTACGGGAGCCGCAACAACGTAGATATCATCGTTATCATCGCGCATGATGTTCGCGCTACTCGAATCCGCCGGGAAGAAATCGTCAAAAATGATCTTAACGCTGTTGTCGCGCGAGATCTTCGTCACGATCAGGTGATTCATGCCGTCAACTTCTTCGCAAATATATGCGGTGTATGTCGCATAGCGATTTCGGCATACTCGCGTTTGGTGCCCGCTGTGGATACCGGCGCCAGACGCCGCAAGCCCGCCGCAATTTGAAAGATTGATCGGCTCGGATACCGTAATTCCGCAATCCCCTGTAAAGAACGTTCCTCTCGGCGCAGTTTCCGATAAGACCTTCGGAAAAGCGGCTTCCTCGTATTTGAAGCTGTGCTTATATCCCGCCACTTTGTGACCGATGAAAGTCCAAATTCTTCTGATCTGCTCTTTGCCGTTTCGGATATAAACGTGAATATCGTATGAAAAGCTACCGCCGTCCCGAAGCCGTTCAAGCGTCTCGAAAACATATTTCCAATCGCTTGATACCTCGTCCTCACACACGCTCACTGAAGCTCCCGTCGTATCGTGTATCACTTCCTCAATACGTCTCATAACGTAACGCGGTGTAATATGCTCGTCTCCGATAACAAAATTGTGTTCTTTCAAATACAGATCTCCCGTAGGGATATATCTGACCGTAAGATAATCGGGCTGGCTTGCGTCTCGCGTAAATCTCTCGTAATACAGATCCCATATCTCCGATAACGGACGACACATTGCTTCATTCATAACGACGGTTTCCTTTCGCCTTTTTAACATTAGTCGGGAATTTAATTAATTATAAGCTCAAAAGCCGTATTTGTCAACAAAAAAGCGGGAATTACCGACGCAATCCCCGCTCCTTGTGACTGTATTCAGCCGAATTATTTGATTATCTTGAGCTTGCTGAGGAAAGGAAGCTCTACTACCTTCAGATTAAGGCAAGCGCAAATATTGAGCGCCGAGAAAACCACCAGCGCCAATCCGATAAGACCGCCTACGATATCCACGATAACGTTAGCTATCGCGAAGATGAGCGCAAGTCCCCATACCGAATCCCACAGCGTTGCCGCGATCGCACCGAGGATACCTCCGATAATGCCGAAAATGATTCCGGATGCAACGCTCGCGATAAGGATCAAGAGCGCATTATTCGCGTGATGGCGCGCGAGCTTAGATTTCGGGCACGCAAGAAGCGGAAGGAAAAAGAACGGCGAGATATAGCAAATTCCGGATATCGCCATGTTTTCCAATCTATCAGCTTCGGTAAACGAATCGGTTATATCCTTTCCGCCGAGCTTTGTAAGTATTTTTGAAGCGAAATTAAAGAAAGACGCAGTTGATTTTGTTTCTTCATGGTCTGCGCCTGCGTCGCTGTTTTGAACGGCAGGGCTTACGCTTCCGACAGCAGTGCCGCACTGACTGCACACGGTCGCGTTTTCTTCAATAACGCCGCCGCATTTTTCACAAATTGTCATGATCTGTCCTCCTATATGAATTTCCGATTACATTATATCACTAACTCAAAAAGTTTTCAACCTATTAATGAGAAATTTATAATTTCCGCCGCAGATTTCAATCGCGTCACTCGACAGGAAAGTATACCGACAAATAGTAATTCAGGGTCGGGATCTTATATGCACAAAGGTTTGCAAAGGTATCGGCTCCGTTAAGCGCAGATCTGAATACACCTGACGTCCCGTCATAAATAACGGAATAAGCGTCGCCGAACACGAGCGTAAAATCGTAAAGCGGATTTCCGCAGAGCATCGACAGTATCTCGACAGACATATCGTCTCTGAGCGTATTCTGCAATCGGTAATTCACGTATTCCTCAACGAATGTTCCGTACGACGCCGCGTTAAACGCCGCAAGAATACACGCGCTGCGCGTCAGATCTACCGGGCCGAGAGGAACGGCAAACATCGGCGCCGTGCCGTCAACTCTCGTATAATAATACGGCGTGCTCTCATCAAGCTTCGGCAAAGGCAGAAGGCCCCAAGTGTTAGACGAATCGTATATCCAGTCCATAACATACAGATAATCTATCATGAACATAGCCGCGCCGGAATAAAACACGCCGGCAGCCCCGTTCTCCGTATAAAGCGAATTATCCGTAAACAGAGATCGCAGTACCCTCATCGTCTCGCTGCCGCTATCGGCGTCGAACGAAACGCTCGGCGTTACCAGCGCACCCGAAGAAATAAAAGATCTTCCGCCTGATGTATATATGAGTCTCTCAAGCTGAGTATGCGCCGAAACGGAAACGCAGGGATATGTCACTCCGTCTATATCTGCTACCGCCGTCATATATTCAAGCATCTTATCCCAAGTCCAATTTCCCGCAGAAACGGAAGCATACGGAAGCTCAAGGCCGTTATCCGTAAATATATTTCTGTTGAAATATACCGCTGTGACAGACGAGGGCGAAAACGACGCGCTTCCCGCGATCGCATAAGTGTTATAGCCGCCTGAAGCCGCCACGACAGACGTATGATTAAAATACGGCTTTTCCATATCTATCAGCGGCAAGCTTCTCAAATTCACAAGGAGATCGTTGATCGCAAAAACGCCGATATACGATGCGGGGATCATAAGAAGATCCGTATAATGCTCCTCAAGCCTTATGGAGCTTGATATCTCCGATCTGATATTATCTATATCGGCTTTATCTATCAAAAGCTTAACGTCATAATACTCCTCAACGCGCTTGTTTCTCTCGTTTGCGGCTTCGGAAAAATAAGTGTATTCGTCCTCTCCGATAAGCGTATTCGTAACGTTTGACGTCAATATGAACGTCGCGCCGTCGTACTTGAGCTGGGGAAGCTCCTCGAAAAAGGAATCCGCAACCGCGCTGTAATCCGGCGTCTCGTATTTCTCAAAGCTTGTATGCTCATAGCTGCCGGAATAAGTTCCCGACGTATCCGCCGTGCCGTTATCGCTCTCCGTCTTTGACTCGTACGGATCGTTGATTATTATGATACCGCAGCCCGAAAGCATAACGGTCAATATTAGCGCGATCGATAAAACGCCGAATAGCCGATGAGTTCTTTTAAGCATATACACCCTCGTAAGATTTCTGATAAATAAATTATACCCACATTTTTCCGTAAAGTCAATTTTTATATTGTAAACATATTTTTATATTCCGAATATTGCGAAAAAAAGGACAGAGGATATTCTCCTCTGTCCTTTTCCGTATGTTTACGGATTATTTTGCGTTATAAGTTCCCGCAGTATCAAGTATCACGCCGCTATCGACCTTTTTAACGGTTGAATTTTTGATCTTCTGCTGGAGATACTGATAGAACTCCTCACCGTCGTTCGGAAGCTCTACCCAATCGTTCTTCCATGCGGAAAGCATCATCGCGTTGGAGATCGAAAGTCCGCGAATACCGTCGCGTCCCGGAGCAAGCAGAGGCGTTCCGTATCTTACCGCGTCGCAGAAGTTTTTCAGTATTCCGTCGTGTTGCTCGCCGATAGACAGATCGTCGATCTTTTCGACCGTGCAAGAGATCGCTTCGGAATATTTCTCGCTGTTTGCGGTATAATCAATGTCATCGCAATTGTTTTTGTAATACGTTATCGAGCCGTCCTCATATACGAGGCGTCCCTTTGAGCCGGATATCTCAAGACGGTTTACGCCGGGATATTCACCGGTAGTCGTAATGAACACGCCGGTCGCGCCGTTAGGATATTCAACATATGCCGTAACGTCGTCTTCGACCTCGATATCGTGATAATGTCCCTCATGAGTGAAGGCGTGAACGCGACAGGGCATACCGACTATCCATTGCCAGATGTCGAGCTGATGCGGATCCTGATTTATCAGAACGCCGCCGCCTTCGCCTTCCCACGTAGCTCTCCATCCGCCGCTGTTATAATACGCCTGAGTGCGATACCAGTTAGTTATCGTCCAAACGCATCTCTTGAGCGTGCCGAGCTCGCCGCTTTGTACGATCTCACGCATCTTCTGGAAATACTCGTTTGTACGCTGATTATACATTATACCGTACAGCTTGTCGCTCTTATCCGCTACGCTGATAAGCTCCTCAACCTGCTTGGTATATACGCCCGCGGGCTTTTCGCTGAGGACGTGATGTCCGGAGTTGAGCGCGGCGATAGCGATCGGCGGGTGAAGATAATGCGGTGTTGCGATAAGCACGGCGTCGCACAGGCCCGACGCGAGAAGATCGTTATAATCGGTAAACATTTTTACCTTATCGCCGAAATTCTCTTTAACGAAATCGAATCTTGCGGGATTGATATCGCAGACCGCCGTAAGCTCAGCATAGCCTTCAAGTCTGCCTTCGACAAATCTGCGGACATGACCGGTTCCCATAGAGCCGACGCCGATTATGCCCAATCTTACTTTTTCCATATAATTATACCTTTCTTTGCTTGAAAATCCTTTATTATTACATACCGCGCTTCACGTAATGCGTGTGAAGTATCTCGTGAGCGAGATGGCTGTTCGGCTCGCCGAAAAATTCCTCGTAGATCCTGATAACGTCGGGATTTTCGTGAGATTTGCGATACTCAAGAATATTCTTATCCGCATTGTAAAGAACTGCGGCGCGCTTTGCCTTGAGATCTACCGAATTACGTACCGAAGCGGGCTGATACGGCTGACCGCCGCCGTTTACGCAACCGCCGGGGCAAGCCATGATCTCGATAAACTGAACGTCGATCTCGCCGCGCTTGATTCCGTCAAGCAGCTTAGACGCATTGCCCGTACCCGAAGCGACAGCGACCTTGACCTCAAGATCGCCGAGCTTATACGACGCAAACTTGATTCCCTCTGTTCCGCGAACGTCGTTAAAGTCGAGTTCTTCCTTCTTAAGCGGTACGCCGAGGATCTTTTCCGCAGCTGTTCTGAGCGCCGCCTCCATAACTCCGCCGGTCGCGCCGAAGATAGCGCCTGCGCCGGAGCCTGTAGCAAAGGGTGAATCGAACTTTTCGTTCGGCAGAGAACGGAAATCTATTCCGGCGGAAGAAATAAGTCTGCCAAGCTCGCGGGTGGTGATCGCGATATCTACGCCGGGGACGCCCTCGACATCCTGACCATCGCGCGTTACCTCAAACTTCTTAGCCGTACAGGGAATTGCGGACACAAATACGATATCCTTGGGGTCGATTCCCTTTTGCTTTGCGAAGTAAGTCTTGTAAAGAGCGCCGAACATCTGCTGAGGCGATTTGCAGGTCGAGAGATTATCCGTAAATTCGGGATAATAATGCTCGCAGAATTTGACCCAACCGGGCGAGCAGGACGTGATCATCGGAAGCTTTCCGCCACCGTTTATGCGTCCGAGAAGCTCTGTAGCTTCCTCAACGATAGTAAGGTCGGCAGTGAAGTTCATATCGTATACGCCGTCGAAGCCGAGACGCTTCATAGCGGCAACCAT
>CAYXNQ010000013.1:0-2392 GCA_964466545.1 uncultured Lachnospiraceae bacterium
TGCGAGGACAAAAACGGAAACGTAACGTACAGGGCCGCCGCCGGCAAGGTGCTTGCGAGAGTAAACCGAAATATTCGGGTGGAAATAGCGGCGAAACGCGAAATAAAGGTATACAGCGGCGGGAAAAAGGTGAATTATACTGTAAATATTTTGGGAAAATCAATAAATATTTCAAATTGGGGTAGCATTACAAGCTCAATGTATGATAAAATAGTATCTGAAGAAAAATTGCATATATTCTCCTATGAGCTTCCGATAACGGTGCTTCGGGAGGAGTATCTCGGATATGAGACCGAGCTTGCTGAGCTTGATCGCGATTCGGCAGTTTCGGAGGCGCTCGTGCTGTTGCGCCGCCGCCGTGACGAGATACTTGCAAGCGCGGAGCTGATATCGGAGGAGCTGACGTCGTATTTTGACGGCGACATCTATGTTATCGAGTGCGATATGGTGTGTCTTACAGATATCGCGAAGCTTGCGCCGATAGAGCTTGAGTTCGGCGGCGAGGCTTCCTGAACGCGACCGCAAAGGAGAAGCAGAAAGGCAAATATGGAAAAGACCGTTAATATTAGTAATTCTCAGATCACGGCGGCTTGCTTCGGGAGCTACGACGCGAATGTTGCGAAGCTGGAGCAAGCGTTCGGGGTGAAGATATTCAACAGGCAGAATCCGAGCGATATCGGAGATACGGTCGTGATATCAGGCGAGGATGGTGCGGTTTCGACAGCGCTTGAGGCGTTTTCCTATCTTGTTCGGCTCGCGTCGCTCGGCAGCGATCTCGGCGAGCAAACCGTGGATTACGTTATAAGCATGGCGCAGGACGGCAATCTCTCCGAGCTTGAATCTCTCGACGACGATTGCTTTTGCGTAACGCAAAAGGGACGTCCTGTAAAGGCAAAGACCGTAGGACAGAAAAAATATGTCGATATGATCAGGAAGAACAGCGTGATTTTCGGCGTTGGCCCCGCGGGAACGGGAAAGACGTATCTCGCCGTCGCTATGGCGGTAAAGGCGCTTAAGGCACGCGACGTTTCGCGTATAATTCTGACGAGACCGGCTGTCGAGGCGGGAGAAAGACTCGGCTTTTTGCCGGGCGATCTTCAGAGTAAAATAGATCCGTATCTCAGGCCGCTCTACGACGCCCTGTACGAAATGCTCGGCACTGAGGGCTGTGCGCGACTGATCGAAAAACAGACGATCGAGATCGCGCCGCTTGCATATATGCGCGGGAGGACGCTCGATGACGCATTCATAATTTTAGACGAAGCGCAGAATACTACGAGCGAGCAAATGAAAATGTTTTTGACAAGACTCGGAAACGGCTCAAAAATGGTGATAACAGGCGATCTTACTCAGCGAGATCTGCCGTTCGGCAAAAAAAGCGGTCTTGCAGAGGCGGTAAAGATACTTCGCGGCATCGACAGCATAGCGATACACGAATTTACCGAAAAGGATGTAGTCCGCCACAGACTCGTACAAAAAATCATAGTCGCTTATGAAAAGCACGAGCGCGACGCGGCGTCGATCGAAGCTGAACGCAAGCAGTACCGCGCGAGAAAACAGCAATAAAGCTATTCGAAGGGGAAAATACAATGAGATCAATGATAAAGGTATATTTTGAAAACGAACAGAATAATATCCGCGTGACCCGAAAATTACGGTCGCTCGTTTGCGACGCGGCTCTTGCTACGTTGCTGTACGAGGATTTTGCATATCCGGCGGAAATATCGGTAACGTTTACGGACGACGGTAAGATACGTAATTTGAATCGCGATTACCGCGCAAAAGATAAGGCAACGGATGTTTTGTCGTTCCCGATGTATGATTTCGCCGCGGGCGAGGTGCCGGAGCTTGACGGCGGCGCGGTCATGCTCGGCGACGTGGTGATATCGCTGGAGCACGCGGCGGAGCAGGCTGAAAACTTCGGACATTCCTTCGAGAGAGAGGTAGCTTTTTTGACGGTACATTCCGTTTTGCACCTTCTCGGATACGATCACGAGCTTTCAGAGCTTGACGATGTAGATATGCGCGAAAGACAGCGGGAAATAATGGAAATGCTCGGCTTGCCGCGCACAGCTCCGAAAAACAGAAAAAAGCATATTGTTATCAGGATAACGAGAAGATAAGGATGTGACGGTATGAGAACAGGATATATTGCAATTGTAGGACGGCCTAACGTAGGAAAATCAACATTGCTCAATTCGATACTTCAGGAGAAGATCGCGATAGTGTCGAGCAAGCCGCAGACAACTCGAAACAGAATTATGGGAATACTCACTCGCGGAGAGGATCAGTTCGTATTTCTCGACACTCCGGGAGTTCATAAACCGAGGACAAAGCTCGGCAATTATATGATGAAGAGCGTGCGTTCTTCGCTCGGCGCGAGCGACGCGGT
>CAYXNQ010000013.1:2492-15189 GCA_964466545.1 uncultured Lachnospiraceae bacterium
TACGAAGGCGAATGGATGTTTGAATCCGATATGATAACGGATCAGCCGGAGCGTAAGATCGCCGCTGAGATGATAAGAGAAAAAGTCCTGCGCCTGTGTAACGACGAGATCCCTCACGGCGTCGCCGTCGCGATCGAGGAATTTAAGGAAAGCTCCACGTCCGGCGGACCGCTTATTTCGATAAGAGCCGAGATCTTCTGCGAAAGAGCATCTCACAAGGGAATAATAATCGGCAAGCACGGAGATATGCTGAAGCGTATTGGCAGTTATGCGCGCGAAGATATGGAGAAATTCTTCGGAACCCGCGTTTACCTCAATCTTTGGGTCAAGGTGAAGGAGAATTGGCGCGACAACACGTTCAATCTGAATGATTTCGGCTACGATCCGAAGAAGATCGACGAATGACCGAATTAAATGCGCAATGAGAGAGATGAAGGTCAAGGGGCTTGTCACGCGAGCGTCGGAGCTGGGAGATAACGACAATCTTGTGCTTCTTTTGACTCCGGATCACGGCAAGCTTTACGTCTCCGGCAAAGGAACGAGAAGTCTGAAAAACAAAAATCATGCTTCTGTCAGTGAATTTGTGTACGGAGAATTTGTGCTGTTTTCTCGCGGCGGAAAAAGCTTTTACATTTCGGAATTTGAACCTATCGAAACTTTTTACGACCTGCGGGACGATATAGAAAAGCTCGCGCTCGCCGTGTATATCACAGATGTTGCCGCGGCGCTGATGCCGGAGGAAAGCGGCGACGGAGAGCTGTTTCGCCTTACGCTGAATATGCTTTACGCGACGGCTAATCTCGATATATCGCTTTGGCAGATCAAGGGCGCGTTTGAATTTAGGGCGGCGGCTATCGCGGGCTTTGCGCCGATGCTCAGCGCGTGCGCCGAATGCGGAACGGAATCGAGCGATAAATTCTATCTTGACGTAATGAACGGGCGGGTGCTTTGCTCATCCTGCAGATATAAGAGAGAAAAGCTCGACGAGATATCGGACGCGTCGGTTGCGAGAATATATCTCTATCTGCCGCCTCTCGTGCATACCGCGCTCCAATATACGCTGATAGCTCCGCAGGGGAGACTTTTGAAGTTTTCTCTTGACGGTCGCGAGCTGGATTCCTACTGCGATATAACCGAAAAATATTTTCTCAACCATATGGAACGCGGATTCCAAACTCTGAAATTTTTCCGCGATATAACAAATCAAAGACCGTTTTAGCGTGCGGCGATGAAGTGATATTCATCGGCTCTGCACTGTGCGCGAGCGCGAGCAACGGAGGATAACGACTATTATGAAATTTTTTGCTAAAGCGGCGACATCTCTTGAATTTGATAAGATAAAAGATATGCTCGCCGAAGGCGCTCTCACCGAGGGCGCGAAATATATGGCGGCGCGCCTTGAGCCGTCGTCGGATATTGACGAGGTGTTGAGGCGGCAACGGCGCACGACCGACGCGGTAAGAATGTCTCAGCTTAAAGGAATGCCGTCGTTCGGACAGGCTAAGGATATCAGGACGGCGGCCGAACGCGCAGGTAAGGGCGCGATGCTTTCGACAAGAGAGCTGCTTGACGTGGCTGCGCTTTTGACGGTTACGAGATCGCTGTATGATTATTGCCGTTCGGGTGCCGCATTTGAAAATTCGCTTGACGAGATATTTATGCGCCTGACGCCGAACAAAAATCTTGAGGTGGCGATAAATCGCGCAATATTGGCTGAGGATCTGATCGCCGACGAGGCGTCGCCTCTACTTTCCGAAATACGCCGAAAGATACGTTCGGTCAGCGCGCGCGTAAAAGATATACTGCAGGGATACGTCTCCGGCGGTACAAAATCAAAATATTTGCAGGAGAATATCATTACGACGAGAGCCGGACGGTATGTTGTGCCGGTCAAGGCCGAATACAGAAACGAGGTCAAGGGACTGATCCACGACACTTCTTCCACGGGCGCGACGCTTTTCGTAGAGCCGATGAGCGTGGTCGAAGCAAATAACGAGCTTCGTGAGCTTGAGAGCAGAGAAGCCCGTGAGATAGAACGGATATTATTTGCGTTTTCCGCGAAGGTTGCCGAAAACGAGCATGCGCTTTCACTGAATTATATGAATATAACGGAGCTGGCGTTTATATTTTCGTGCGCCGCTCTTTCCGCGCGAATGAATGCGTCCGCGCCGCGTATCACAGATAAACGCGAGATAATCTTGAAAAATGCGCGTCATCCGCTTCTTGACAGAGATAAGGTCGTGCCGATAACGGTGAAGCTTGGCGCGGAGGCGGGCTATAATATGCTCGTTATCACGGGACCGAACACCGGTGGAAAAACCGTCGCTCTGAAGACTCTCGGACTGTTTTCTATGATGGCGCAGGCAGGTCTGCATACGCCCGCCGATGAAGCCGTCATTTGTCCGTTTGACGAGATATATGCGGATATCGGAGACGAGCAGTCGATAGAACAGTCGCTTTCGACATTTTCGGCGCATATGGTCGGCATCGTTTCGATAATCGACAGCATGACGGAAAATTCACTCGTTTTGTTCGACGAGCTTGGCGCCGGAACGGATCCCGTTGAGGGAGCCGCTCTTGCTATGGCGGTGCTTGAAGAAGTACGGATAGTTGGTGCGCTTTGCGCCGCGACTACGCACTACGCGGAGCTTAAGGCGTATGCGATCGAGACGGACAACGTTCAAAACGCGGCGTGCGAATTTGACGTAAATACGCTTAAGCCGACCTACCGACTTATAATCGGCGCTCCCGGAAAATCAAACGCTTTCGCTATATCGACCAAGCTCGGATTGCCTGCCGATATAGTAAAACGCGCCGAAAATTTCGTGGATACCGGTTCGCGTAATTTTGAAGATGTTATTGCAAAGTTAGAGGCAACGCGGATCGAGCTTGAAGAAAAGCTCGCCGAGGCGAAAAGCTCAGAGCTTGCCTTCAGACAATACAAACAGAAGATTGAAGGCGAGCTGAAAAAAAAGCTGGAGGACGCCGAAAAAGAAAGCGCGAAGCTGAAGACCGAGGCGAAAAAATTACTCGACGGAGCGAAAGCGACCAGCAATTACGTATTCGAGGAGCTTGACGCGCTCAAAAAGCAAAAGGACGCAGAGAATTTTGCCGAGCGCCTGTCCAAAGCAAAGCGCGACGTCAGGGCGAGCGTGCGTGATATGGATTCAAGCGTAGATCCTGTAAAAGTTGATGATGACGGGGAATACGTTTTGCCGCGTGAGCTTAAAAAGGGCGACGCGGTCCGCCACAGAAATCTCGGTATGAACGGCATACTTTTGGACGATCCGGATAAAAACGGCAATTGCACCGTGAAAATGGGCAGTATAAAAACGAAGGCGAATATTAAAGATCTGAAGCTTCTCGGCGAGAGCGTTGAGCAGGATGATAAAAAAGCGCGCGATAAAGAGCGTGCGGCATACAGGCTCAACGTCAGCCGAAACTTTAAGCCGGAGCTTGATCTCAGGGGAATGACAGGCGAGGACGCATGGTTCTCGGTAGACAAATATCTTGACGACGCAAAGATAGCGTCGGTAAATCAAGTGACCCTGATACACGGAAAAGGCACCGGCGCTCTCAGAGCGTCTATTTGGAATCAGCTCCGGAGAGACGGGCGTGTTGCAGAGTTCAGAGCGGGAGCGTGGGGCGAAGGCGATTACGGCGTCACAGTAGTTACGCTCAAATAATCGCGCTGCGCAAAATAAATTAATAAGTTACGGTTGAAAATCAAATTAAGTTGTGATACAATACATTATTATGCACACGGAAAATTATAAACGGGGAGAATATTGAAAATGGCAACATTCAGATTCAGTGCGTTTGCGGACGAGTGCTCCGCCGATTTCGACGCGCAGATCGCCGCGCTTGAAGAAAATAATATTAAAATGATCGAGCTTCGCGGAATTGACGGAGCGAGCATTGCGGATATTACCGAAGAAAAGTGCCGCGAGATCAAGAGCAAGCTTGATGCTCACGGTATCGAAGTTTCCGCGATAGGTTCGCCTATCGGCAAGATCGGCATCAACGATGATTTTGTGGCTCATCTCGGACTGCTCAGACGTATGTGCGAATACGCTGATATTCTTGAGACCGACAGAATCAGAGTTTTCAGCTTCTACATTCCGGAAGGTGAGGACGCTTCAAATTACAGAGATCGCGTTATCGATCAGATGAGCCAGATGCTTGATATTGCCGATGAATACGGAGTGAAGCTCTGCCATGAGAACGAAAAGGGAATTTACGGTGATACTCCCGAGAGAACGCTTGACCTTTTGAATGTGTTCGGCGACCGTCTCGGCTGTGTTTTCGATCCGTGTAACTTTATCCAGTGCGGAAGCGTTTCGTTCCCATCCGCATTCCTTATGCTTAAAGACAGGATCACTTACGTTCATATAAAGGATTGCAAAAATAACGGCACTATTATCGAGCCCGGCTACGGTAACGGCGGTATTCCCGAGATCCTTGCGGTGCTTAATCGCGAGCGCAGTGATGAAATCGTGCTTACAATGGAGCCGCATCTTAATGAGTTTGTGGGACTTGATTCTCTTGAGGAAGGCGCGAAGTCTGCGGTCGTCAACAAATACGACAGTGCGGAGCTTGCGTTCTCCGCGGCGGTCGCATCGGCAAGAATGTGCTTGCCCCGCAATGCTTTGGTAAAATAAAACATACGAAAAATACGACGTGAAAGCTTTGGGTGCTCTGCTTTTTGAGACCGTTTTCACGATACTTTGAAAGGTACGGTAAGAATATGTCAGTAAAAAGAGTTCTTGCAATAGACCTCGGAGCGTCAAGCGGTCGCGGAATTATCGGCGAATTTGACGGCGAAAAGCTGTCGCTCTCCGAGATACATCGCTTCTCAAACGATCCCGTAATGATAAACGGCGGATTCCATTGGGATACCGTCAGACTGTTTTTCGAGATTAAGCAGGCGATATTGAAGACCAAGCTTGAGGGCGGCGCCGCTTCTCTCGGAATCGACACGTGGGGAGTTGACTACGGTTATATCGACAAAAGCGGCGAGCTTCTCGCAACGCCGTATCATTATCGCGATCTCAGGACAAGCAATGTCCCGGAGGCTGTGGACAAGATAATTCCGTGGAACGAGCTTTACTCGGTGACCGGAATCCAAAGAATGAATTTCAATACGCTGTATCAGCTTTATTCCGACGTAAACATGCGTCCGTTCGTTCCCGAAAACGCGGAGTCGTTGCTTTTTACGCCTGATCTGCTTGCGTATTTTCTCACGGGCGAGCGGCGCACGGAATACACGATCGCTTCTACCGGAGCCGTTCTGGACGCCGCTAAGCGTGATTTCGCGGACGGTATCCTCGACAAGCTCAATATTCCGAAGCGACTGTTTTGCGATCTTGTGCAGCCCGGTAATATTCTCGGCGAGCTTTTGCCGGAGATTGCAAACGAGACCGGCGCGCACGGCATGAAGGTGATAAACGTAGCGTCGCACGATACCGCGAGCGCGGTTTTGGCTGTTCCCGCCACTGATAAAAATTTCCTTTACATAAGCAGCGGAACTTGGTCGCTGATGGGCGTCGAGTGCGCCGAGCCTGTTCTTACGGACGCATCTCTCATGCATTGCTTCACAAATGAGGGCGGCGCAGGCAGAACGATCAGACTTCTTAAAAATATTATGGGTCTTTGGCTTGAGCAGGAGTCGCGCAGACAGTGGATACGCGAAGGCACAAAGTATACCTTCGACGAGCTTTCGGAGATGGCTCTCGCGGCAAAGTCGTTTGCTTCTATCATCAATCCCGACGACGACAGCTTTTCACCCGCGGGCGATATGCCGGCGCGCATACGTGAGTATTGCGCGAAAACGAATCAGCACGTTCCGGAGACTCCCGGCGAGATCGTGCGATGCATATTTGAAAGTCTCGCGCTCCGCTACAGATGGACTGCCGAAAAGCTTGAGGAGATACTCGGCGAAAAGTATCCTGTCATAAACATACTTGGCGGCGGAACAAAGGAAGAAATGCTGTCGCAGTTTGCCGCGGACGCTTCCGGTCGTACCGTTTCGGCGGGACCGGTCGAGGCGACTGCTATCGGAAACATCGTTATGCAACTCATTGCGCTCGGTGAGATAAAGGATATCGCCGAGGCGAGAGAAGTGGTAAGACGCTCTTTCCCGTTGAAGCAGTATACGCCCGATCTTTCGGCGAAAAACGGCTGGGACGAAGCCTTTGCGCGCTTTAAGAAGCTCGTTGGCGATAACGATTGATCTAACAACAAACGAAAGGTTACAGTAATGAGTACAGTTGAACTTCTTTATAACGAAGCTAAAAAAATATATGCGGAATACGGTGTAGATACCGATCTGGCGATCAAAAAAGCTCTCGCAAAGCCTATCTCTATACAGTGCTGGCAGGGCGATGACGTTCGCGGCTTTGAGAGTGCGGATTCCGCGCTTACCGGCGGTATTCAGGCAACGGGCAACTATCCCGGCCGTGCGCGTAATATAGACGAGCTTAGAAGCGATTTTTCTCTCGCGGCGTCATTTGTCCCCGGAAACAAAAAGATCAGCCTTCACGCGATATATCTTGATAATAAGGGAAAGAGCGTTGCTCGCGACGAAATAGCTCCGGAGCATTTTGATTCTTGGATAGATTGGGCTAAGGAAAACGGTTACGGCGTGGATTTCAATCCGACCTGTTTTTCGCATAAAATGTCCGAGGACGGCTTGACCCTCGCTCATCCCGACAAGGCGGTTCGTGATTTTTGGATACGTCACTGCATCGCTTCTCGCGATATTGCCGAGTATATCGGCAAAAAAGTAGGCCAAACCTGCGTAACGAATTACTGGATCCCCGACGGCTTTAAGGATACTCCGGTAGCGAGATATGAAGCGCGCGAGCGCCTGATGGATTCGTATTCGCAGATATTCGCGCGCCCGATAGATCAGAACTACGACCTTGATTCCGTTGAGAGCAAGGTGTTCGGAATCGGTGCGGAGAGCTGCACGATCGGCTCGCATGAATTTTATATGGGCTGTGCGCTCAAGAACGGAATTGCGCTTACGCTTGATACCGGACATTTTCATCCGACCGAGCTTGTGTCGGATAAGATAAGCTCCACGCTTCTGTTTGTGGGCAAGGTAGTTCTTCACGTTTCGCGTCCGGTAAGATGGGATAGCGACCACGTAGTTATTTTCGACGACGAGCTTAAGGCTATCGCTTCCGAGATCGTTCGCTCGGGACGCGAGAATGACGTATATGTCGGCCTTGATTTCTTTGACGCAAGCATCAATCGCGTTGCCGCTTGGACTATCGGCGCACGCAATATGCGTAAGGCGCTTCTGTATGCATATCTTGAACCTGTCGATATGCTGAAGAAATTTGAAGTGTCGGGAGATTTTACAAATCGGCTCGCAGTTCTTGAGGAGGAAAAAACGCTTCCGTTCAGCGCAGTATGGAATATGCTTTGCGAAATGAGCGGCTCCGGTTCCGGCACGGAATGGCTCAAGCGCGTAAATGAATACGATAGCAAGATACGCACGGAAAGAGCATGAGGCAGTATAAAAGGTATATAGCGCTTGCACTTGCGGTGTTTGTTTTTTCGGCGACGCTGTCCTCCTGCTCGCTCGTTGAGCATAGGCAATACGGCGTGGGGCGTGAAAGCGATACGAACGCGTCAAGCGGAAGCGAAAGCGAAGCTTCAAGCGATTCGGAATCGACTGACGACGTAACGCCGCCGAGCGAGCCGAAAACAATAACGATCGCTGCGGCAGGCGATAATCTGATACATGAAAGCGTATTTCTCGACGCCGCCAAACGTGCGACGAACGGGAAAGAATATGACTTCACACCGATGTACGACGGCGTCAGAAGCATGATCTCATCTGCGGATATCGCTATGGTAAATCAGGAAACGCCGCTTGCCGGAAAGGAATACGGCTATTCGGGATATCCAAGCTTCAACTCTCCTCGTGAGGCGGCTGAAGCGCTCATGGAGATCGGCTTCGACGTTATCGGGATCGCGAACAACCACTCTCTCGATAAGGAGACGGCTGGACTCAAGGCTACGCTTGATTACCTGAAGACGCAACCGGTCACGACGATCGGCGCATACGAGGGCGAGAGCGATATGTATACTGCCAGGATAATCGAGACGCAGGGCTGCAAGGTAGGATTTATTGCTTTCTCATACGGATGGTATAATACTCACGTACTCGATTCGTCTTACGGGATACTGATACCGTCTGTCACAGATGATGAGCTTATAAAAAAATGGGTAGCCGATCAAAAGGCGAAATGCGATTTCTTGGTCGTCTCGGTGCATTGGGGCGATGAATACACATTCCAGATCAACGACGCTCAGAAGCACGCCGCCGAGCTTATAGCCGAGGCGGGAGCTGACGCTATCATCGGCTCCCACTCGCATACGGTCCAACCTGTTGAATGGATATACAATTCCGACGGAAGTAAAACGATCTGCGTCTATTCTCTCGGCAATTTTATATCTACTCAGCTTTACGGCTATACAATGGTAGGCGGGATAGTCGAGCTTACGCTGACGGAGAACGAAAACGGTAAATTTGAGCTTACCGATGTCGTGTATAACCCGACTGTAACGCATTATTCCACGGCGCGCGACGGGCTTCAGGTATATCTGCTCGAAGATTATACGGAGGAGCTGGCGTCGCAGCACGGTTGCCGAAAGGATTCGCCCGAGTTTTCCTTAGCAACCGCAAAATACTACGTTACATCGACGATTGCAGCCGAATTTTTGCCGAAATATCTTAAATAATACAAGATAACGGAAATTATTATGATTAAAAAAATAATTCTTCTGGTTTTAAGCGTGCTTTGCTTAGTTTCATGCGCCGCGAATGGCGGTAAACCTGCCGGCGTAGGACGCGATCAATCGAATATATCAGATTCGTCTGACAGCGGTGACAACGGCGTGCCATCTGAATCAAGCTCCGAAAACGCCTCGTCAACGCAGATAGATCCGCCGACACCGAAAGGGCTCGTTGTTTGCGTAGATCCCGGTCACGGGTTCGGCGATGGCGGAACAACGTCCGAGCTTTTAGGGGATGTAACGGAGAAGGATATTACGCTCAGTATTGCACTCAAGCTCGGTGAGCTTTTGAAATCTGCCGGTTATGATGTGATATTTACGCATGACGGAGAAACATTTCCAAAAACGAACATCGACGACGGAAATAATTTGTTTAATCCGAACGAGCGCGTGGCGTACGTTAACACGCTTGATATAGATCTGTTCATATCAATCCACTGCGATTCCTTCCCGTCAAATCAGGACGCTAAGGGTACTCGGATATATTATTATAACGAGCCGTGGGCAGATGAGAAAAATGCGGAGCGCGCCGCGTTTGCGGAGGCTTTGCGCATCGGAATTGACGAAAGCGTAGAATGCGACGTCAAGGCTACGGTCAGACCTATGGACTCGTCGTCTGCGTATCGCGTGATCAAAGGAACTAACGTAACGGCTGTACTTGTTGAAACAGGTTTCGTTACCAATCCCGACGACGCGGCAAATATGCTGACGGACGAATGGCGCGCAAAGATAGCAGAGGGATTATTTAAGGGAATCGACGGATATCTCGGCGATAAGTAATGCAATTTTTATGAAAAAACGAAAATTGTATTGCAATACCGCGCAAAATATGATATCATAAATATATATCCACTATATGATCTGTTAACGGAAAGGATACGGTTATGGAAACCAAACGTAATTTGAAGTATTATACGGCTGCCGCTGTATCGGTCGTGATGATTGTCGGAGTGGTCGTTTCGGCGCTTGCTGCGATCTGCCTCTGCATAAATCAGCTCAGACTTTACGGCCTTATCGGTATAATAATCGGCATAGGCATTTTGATATTCGGTTCAAGCGGAAAATCGAACGATACCGATATCAGCTATCAGACGGCTACGAAGGTCAAAGAGATCGACGAAAAAGCCATGAAAAAGTTCGAGGTTTATGAGCACAACTTCCTCAAGAGCATACAGCCCGTACATATGCAGGGATATGTGTTCGACGCTTCCGAAGGCCTTCTCATAAAGAGAGGAAGCGATGGTATTATCCGCACACCTCTTTACAATGGCGCGGTGCTTTTCTTCACAAAAGAGAAAATGTATATATATAAATCGTATTTTTCGCTGATAGACGAAACTGTAGACGAAGATACCGGCTTAGTGTTCCAGTATACGAAGCTTGCGAATTGCGGAATTGATGAATTCGAGCGTACATATAAGCGCGGCAACGCTCTTGCCAAGATGAAGTATTATGAATTTTACATCAACGGTACCGACGGCAACGAGCTCTTCCGCATGACGATAGAGTACGGCGCGGATTCCGATAAGGCTGTTTCCGATATCAACCACGTTATCAAGGTAAGAACGGAAGCAATCGAGGAAAGACGTAGACTTATCGCAGAAGACAAGGCGGCAAGAGCCGCGGCGATCGCTGCAAACTCCTGACGGAAAACATAACAAGCGACTCGTTTTTTGAGCCGCTTGTTTTTGCTTAATCGAAAACTACAAAAGTAACTCGCGCGCATGAAGCTTTTTGTGAAAATTACATACGCGCGGGAAGAATTTGATCTTGCCGCTTGCGTGGCAATACGGAGGATAATATGGTAATTGATTCAAAGGGCAGAAAATGGTTCAAGGGTAATCTCCACACTCATACAACAAATTCCGACGGGGATATGGAGCCGGCGGCGGTGATCGAGCTTTACCGTTCTCGCGGCTATGATTTCATGGCGATGACGGAGCATTGGAAATATACGCCCGAATCGCGTATCAAAGATTTTCTCGTAGTCCCGGGAATCGAATACGATTTCGGCTCGGACGCTTCGGAGGGCATATTCCATATCGTGTGTCTCGGACATAAAGCCGATCTTGAGGGAATGCACAGAAGGATCCCGTTTACAGCGGATATTCTTGAGCGTGTAAGAGCGCTCGGCGGAATTTGTGAGATCGCGCATCCCGCGTGGTCGTTGAATACGCCCGCTATGCTTGAGGCGCTTCCGCGTCTCGACGCGAGCGAGATATTTAATTCTGTATCCGATTATCCGTTCAACTGCCGCCCGGATTCCGGCTTGATATTGGATATGCTTGCCGCGAAAGGATATACTCTTCCGCTTCTGGCAGTCGATGACGTTCACTTCTATAAGGAAAGCGACGCTTGCCGGAGCTTCATTATGGTAAATGTTGATGAGCTTACGACCGAAAACATTATCGACGCAATCAAAAACGGTAGATTCTACGCAAGCCAAGGTCCTTCGATCGAGGCTGTGCGAGACGGGGATACCGTTACAGTCACGACTTCTCCCGTTGATATGATAACGGTGTATACCGACGTGCCGTATATTCCGGATCGTTGCGTAGTCGGCGAAGGCATTACATCGCGCACATATACGTTCGGCTCAAATGTGAAATTTGCACGCTTTGAGGCGCGGGACAGCGCGGGCAGGCGCGCTTGGACGAATTATATCGTTAAGTAAAACGTTATTTGTCCATCGTTTTGCGATAATTAAAAAGGACGGATTGCGTAAAATGCAGTCCGTCCTTTAAGATTTTCGAGATGCGCGATTATTTTTTTGAAAGCATATATAGCAACGAGCCGGCGGAGCCTCCGCAAACGGGAACAAGCTCCTTGACCTTGTGATATGCGCCGCTGACCGTGTAACCGTTATGTCGAGTCAACATCGAGAGATCGTTCATATCGTTTCCGACAGCGTATATACGGTCGGCGTCGATATTGTAAAATTCGGCTACCCGCGCCAGAGCAACACCTTTATCAAGTCCTCGCTTGGGGCAATTCACGTTATGCTCATGATATTGCGCGTCAAGATATTCACCGAAGCGTTCGTTGATTTCTTTTGAAATCTCCTCCGTAATATCCGGAGTGTCAAAGCGAAATGCGATATGGCTGAAGCGTTTAACATCCGTCAGCTCGTCGATCTTGGTGGTGAAGTATTTCGGCGCTCCGTTTTTTTCATGATTGATCGCCATACAGTGGCGCGTGAAAAGGTCGATGTCCACGCTGCACTCGTATGCTCCGACGGATTGCAGGAAACGAAGTAGCGGCATGAGGATCTTGCCGTCTATGCGCTCGTCGAATATTATCTTGCCGTCGGATGTGATCGCCGCCGCGCCGTCCATCGGCGCAATGAAATCATATTCGGCGTTGTGCGCCGAGAATGTGGGAAGCGTGTTGCACAGCGGTCTTCCCGTTATACAACCGAATATGTGTCCCGCTCTGCGAAATTCCGCTATTGCGTCGGCGTCGTTAACCTCGTTTGTAAAGCTGAGCGTTCCGTCGAGATCACTGCCGACGATATATTGGCTTTTGCGTATCATTGCTGTCGTATGCTCCTGAAATAGTTGATTGTAAAGCGATCGGGCTGTGTCCGGCATATTTTGCATCAATACTTGCTTTGAAGGAAAAAATATGCTATACTGAAACCGTAAATTCTCGGCTTTATCCGAAACTGTTACAGCAGAGAATCAACGGCGTCGGCGTAGTATTTTGCCATGATCGAAGCTCCGAGAGGCGTCGGATGTACTCCGTCGGCGGCAAGCTCGCTCGGCGCGTGCTTGATCGACTCTGCCGCGAAGATGCCGTCCATAGGAATGAATACGTCCGCATATTCGCGCGCGAGCTTACGTGTGATCTGTATTTTCGGATCGAGATCCTCATGGAAATACTGATA
>CAYXNQ010000013.1:15289-18955 GCA_964466545.1 uncultured Lachnospiraceae bacterium
CCGGATTATTCGATCGCTTGGATAATTTTGATTCTTGTGTCGCCCACGATAGGCGTGCCGATCTATTTGATATTCCGCGGAAACCGAATGGGCAAGCATAGGATACGCAAGATGCAACGGATAAACGAGACGATGGGAGCGATACTCAAGCCGGATACGTCTGTCCGCCGCGAGATATTGTCGGACGACCGTTCCGCGCTCGTTCAATCGGATTACATATCCGAAAGAGCGTTTTGTCCCGCATATCGAAATTGCGGCTGTGAATATTTTCCAAGCGGAGAAAAGATGTTTCCGGTATTGCTTCGCGAGCTGAAGCGCGCGGAAAAATATATATTTCTCGAATATTTTATTATCGCCGAGGGATATATGTGGAGCAGTATTTTTTCGATACTCAGGGAAAAGGCGGCGCTCGGCGTAGATGTGCGCGTTATATACGACGATATAGGGGCAAGCAACGTTCTTCCGCGTGATTTTGCAAAAAAAATGCGCGCGGCGGGCGTTAAATGCCGCGAGTTTAACCGTTTTATCCCCGTGCTCAGCGCCGGCTTCAACAATCGCGATCACCGCAAGATCGCAGTTATAGACGGAAAGACCGCGTTTACCGGAGGGATAAATATCGCAGACGAATATATCAATCGTCGCGAGCGCTTCGGATATTGGAAGGACACGGCGGTAATGCTTCGCGGAGACGCCGCGTGGAGCATGACGGTTATGTTCCTCTCCATGTGGGATTATCTCGTTAATACCGAATTTCAGATAGAGAACTCATACAGGACATATATGCCTGAAAAAAGCGGAGAGCGAGTTTATTTCGACGGCTGTGTTCAGCCGTATACTGATAATCCGCTCGATCACGAGCCTGTCGGCGAGACGATATATCTCAATATGATATATCATGCCGAACGGTATATCTACATTACGACTCCATATCTGATAATAGATTACGAAATGAAAAACGCTCTGTGCATTGCTGCAAAGAGCGGAGTCGACGTCAGGATAATCACGCCGGGGAAGCCGGATAAGTTTTTCATTCATGAGCTTACGCAGGCGGGCTATTCCGATCTGATAGCGAGCGGAGTTAAGATATATGAATTTACTCCGGGCTTTATTCATGCGAAAATGTTTGTGTGCGATGACAAATATGCTACGGTCGGCACGGTCAATCTTGATTTCAGAAGCTTGTTTTTGCATTTTGAATGCGGAGTTTGGACGACTGCGCAGTCTATCGTTTTGGGAGTGCGCAATGATTTTGCGGATACCGAGGCGCGCTCGAAGCGAATAACGCAGCTTGATTGCAAGGTCGGATTTTGGAGACGTACTCTCAGAGATATTTTGTCGCTGTTTGCGCCGCTGTGTTGATTTAGTCGGCGAAATATTGACTTTCTTCTTCAAGCTCGGCAAAATCGTTCCTGCGCAAAGCCTCATAAACGGCGATCGCAACGGAATTTGAGAGATTAAGGCTACGAAGCCCGTTGCGCATTGGGATCCTTACGCATTTGTCGAGATGCTTTTCGAGAAGCGATTCCGGTAGTCCGGCGCTTTCGCGGCCGAAAAAAAGAAATACATTATCCTTATAGCTGACGGACGGATCGGCGTAACAGTTGGGAGCTTTCGTCGTGTAAAGCAAAAAATCGGCGCACGGATTCTTCTCGAAAAAATCGTCTAAGTTCTCGTAGATGTGGGTGTCAAGCTTGTCCCAATAGTCAAGTCCCGCGCGTTTCATCTTTGCATTGTCAAGCTCGAAGCCGAGCGGCTTTATCAGATGAAGCGACGCTCCCGTGGCGGCGCAGGTGCGCGCGATATTTCCTGTATTTTGCGGTATTTCCGGTTCGTGAAGAACTATATTAATCTTCATGTTGAAGCTCCTTTGGGTGAAATTAATGATCGGTGGTTTGAATCAATGAAAAAGGTTACAGTATATACAGACGGCTCGTGTAAGAAAAATCCAGGCCCGGGCGGTTGGGCGGCGATATTAGTTTACGGAGATCGCGAAAAAGAAATCTCCGGCGGCGATAAGCTGACAACGAACAATCGCATGGAGCTTACAGCCGCAATAGAGGCGCTGTCTGCATTGCGCGAGCCGTGTGAGGTCGAGCTTTGGTCGGATTCAAAATATTTGGTAGACGCCGTGAATCTCGGCTGGGCGATCAAGTGGAAACGCATGGGCTGGATCAAGCCTGATAAAAAAGCGGCGCAAAATCCTGATCTTTGGGAGATATTGCTCAGTCTGAATGAGCGCCATGATGTAAAATATCTGTGGGTGCGCGGTCACGACGGGCATGAATACAATGAGCGCTGTGACGCGCTCGCACAAGCGGAGGCGGAAAAGCGACGATGAAAGTTGCATTGCTTGCGGTGTACACCTATCTTGCGTTGATCTCGCTTGTTTCGATAGGCGCGTGTATTACGGATAAGCTGCGCTCGAGGAGGCGAGGGGCGCGAAGAATAGCGGAAAGGACGCTTATCGGATTGGCGGCGCTCGGCGGTGCGTGCGCGATGTACTTAACGATGCTGTTGATACGTCACAAAACTCTGCACCCGAAATTTATGATAGGCTTGCCTGCGCTGATGTTACTCCATGCGTCGATATTTGCCGCCGCGGTATTTTATTTTGACCTCGGAGCAGGTGATATTTTTATTCTTTCAGCGTGACGCGCTCCGTCGCTTCGGCGATGCGCAGCCCGTCTTTGTATAGTACCGGCAGTGCTGGATCGAGCGAATCCGCGACAAGCGGAGATATAATAAGCTTTGCGCCCGTTGCGTTTATGCTGATGCTTTGCTTCGTTATAGGTCCGTGCGCGCCGATGTATATATGATCGGCGGCGGCGAGACGACGGTTTGCAAAATCGAGCGATATGTCGCTTTCAAGTGCGGAGGAGCCTATGTAAAGATACGTCATCCCCTTTGCGCTTATCGCAAGAGTAATGACGGGGTGAGTAGATCTTTTCAGCTTCACGTAATCGCAAACGCAGATGCTCGCATCGTGAAATTCAATGCGTTCGTTTTCGCCCCGTCCGTATTGGAATACGGTTATTCCCATTTCGTCCGCAAGCTCGGTCAGCGATTCGGCAATGCTTATATCCGAGTCCGACTGCGGCGGCGGAAGCCACAGCTCGCGCACGGTGTGCGAGGAGGCGATCTTTCTGATCTGCGCAACGTGTTTTTTATGATAGTGCGTCAGCATATATGCGTCTACGGTAACAACGGCGTTTTCTTCGGCGCAGTTCAGCGCGCCGCTTACGGCTGAGTAAGAACCGTCCGATATATCGATTATAAGAGCGTGCGAGTCCGATATTACGACTATCGCGTCGCTCTTTTTTCTGTTTAGCGTATATATGTTGACTTCTTTGTCGGCAATCGTTCGGCATAGCGCGATATCTACGGCGAACGCCGACGAGAATATCATGAGCGCGGATAGAGCGATGAGCTTCACGCGTTTCTTCGATAAAAATAAAACGACCGCGCTTGCAGTTACGGCAAGCGATAGAAACGTGGCGAACGGATATTTCAACGATATCAGAAATTCGTCGCGCGCCGCAATTTCGGTAAATTTAATTGTGAAGGTAAATAGCGGCTTTACTGCCGATACGACAACGCGCAAAAAGTGCGGTGCGGGAAAAGCGATAAGAACTATAGGAGCCGCATAGAGCAGTACGGTAAACAGCG
>CAYXNQ010000014.1:0-9648 GCA_964466545.1 uncultured Lachnospiraceae bacterium
TCGTCGCCGAGCATGGCAAGGTCATAATATTTATTGATGAGCGCAACGTCAAGTCCGGCGGGGCAGGGGTGACAGTGCTTGCAGTATACGCATTTTCCCATTGTGTCGCTCGGCGCAAATCCGCTGATAGAGGCATAATCCTTTTCCTTCTCGCTTGCGCTGAAGAAGTCGAGGACCTCACGCATTTCTTCTTCGTCTCCGTAGCCGGGAAGAACGGAAATTACGCCTGGTTTGTCGAGTGCGTACTGAATACACTGATATTTTGTAAGCGCAACGCCGAACGGAGATTGCGCCGCGTCGAGAAGCTGTCCGCCGCTGAAGGGCTTCATTACCGTGATGCCTATTCCTTCTTTCTGACAGCGGCAGTAAAGCTCATAGCGCTCGGAGTTTTCGCCAATGCCGTAATCGCCTTTGCCGTAGTCGTAGATCGGATTGATACTGAACATTACGACGTCTATAATTCCCATATCCAGCACTTTGTGCACCATGCTCGGAGTATGGGATGACAGACCAATGTGATGTATCACGCCTTTTTCCTTCAGCTCCAGCACATAGTCAAGAATACCGTTATTTTTGTAAGCCTCAAGGTCGCCGTCCTCGTCGAGACAGTGGATAAATCCGACATCGATATAATCTGTTTCGAGCTTCTCAAGCTGCCAAGCGACTGACTTTTTTACTTCGTTAAGCTCGGTCGTCCAGCCGTATTCGCCGCTGGTGTAATCCGCGCCGAAATGAATTTGAAGATAAACCTTATCCCGTATGCCTTTAAGCGCCTTGCCGTATGCCTCAAATATGGCGGCATGACCGCCCGCCATATCGAAGTAGTTTACGCCTTTCGCTACGGCGGCTCTGACGGTTGCGATAATTTCTTCCTCCGGCCTTGCGCCGATTACCGACGCGCCCATGCCGATAATGCCGATCTTCTCGTTGCCGTGAGGTAAAGTGCGATATTCCATATTTCGTCTCCTTTGCTTACTCATTGCGTGTATATTTTCAATTTTGCGAAAGCCCGAAAAAACAAAGCTGAGAAAGCTACGCTCGCTTTCTGATATAGAAAACGGGTCAGCGTTGCCTTCAATAACATTATAGTATAATGGTGTAAACATTTCAAGTGCTTTATAGATTCAGGCTTGACTGAATTTTTGAGGAAAAATCAAGCGAAATAATAAAGCTCTCTACGAGAGCTTCATTCGCAGAGAGCTTTGCTATGTAACACCAATTTAGAGGCGCGTGTTGGGGAGAGGGAATATATTCCGGTGATTGCTATAGTAAAAAGTATCCGCGTGCCACTGGATTTTTAACGCTGTGCTTGTAAGCAAGTCCTATATATCATTTCATCAATGCGTTCTTTTTTCGCTCTGTGTCTATCACGGCAGCGTCGTCGTCCTTGTAGCCCCATTCGCTTTTGAGACACTCGATCAATCTATCATAGGTTTCGATCGCCTTGTCGCTGTTATTCATGATCACATATATTGTTGCAATACCGTCAAGAGCGTCTGTAAATCTTGGCTTCCGATTACTTTCCGCATTCCATGACTGTTCATAATATGCTATTGCCTTATCATATTCGCATTTGCGGGCATGATACTGAGCTGTTTCAAAGAGAAATCCCGCGTTATCTGAAAATTCCACCAAGGCAGATTTCATAATGCCGTCAGCCTTATTTACATCGTATTCTGCAAGCGCGATATACGCCTTGTATACATGGATCAAGAAAGGCTTATGAGCGGGTAATGCCGCACATTTGTTCAAATACTCCTCGGCTTCTCGCGTTCGATGATCGGCGATCAAATTATCGATGAGCTGATAATAAGGCAACGGCGTTTGAGGGGCAACTGCGTCATGTGCTATTACATTTTTGTAAAAATCAATAACGTCCGTATGATTTGAACAATTCCAGTCCCAAGTGACAGCACCGCTTGCCTTTTGCAGTAGCCATTGGCAGTCCTTGATTTCGGGGGCAAGCAAAATCGCTTCGCGGGCATATTTACTTACTTTTCTCAAATATGATTCTGCGCGATGATGGTAAAGGTGTGCAAGCAAGGATAAAACCTTTCTGTCCTCGGAATCTTCAAGTTGAATTTTCAATATGTTTTCATATTCGCGAAATGCGTCGTCGGAAAGATCTTCTTCGATGTCAAGTCTGTTTTCTATTCGTTGTAATTTCTGCTCTGCCGTCAAATCAAACAGCTCGTCTATGGTAACGCCAAGCTCGCACGATAAGATCGGCAACAGCGTAATATCAGGCATCGTGGTACCGTTTTCCCATTTTGATATAGACTGAGCGCTGACGCCTATTTTTTCTCCGAGCTGTTCCTGGGTCGCTCCGATCTTTCTGCGTAGCAGTTTGATTTTATTTCCAATATCCATATAAGCTCCTACCTTGATTAGATATAAATTTATTCGCCAAGTACTTAACGCCTTGATTATAGCATGAATGGGAATACTAATCAATAACGCATATGTCGGGGCGGTTCGCCTATTGAGCGAAAACGGTTTGTCTGCGGCTTTGGCTTCGCTGAAAGTCTATATCAAAAAATGTATTTCGACGGTTAGTATTCGGCTACAGACCGGCCCCCGAAATGCATCTGCAAAAGCTCTAAAAACTTCAGAGACGAGAAAAACGGAGAAATCTCTCGAAATCTCCGCTGTTCTCTTGTTTTCGTTCCTGCATGAATCAGGCGCGCATTATGTGAGTAGATGACAAAGGGATATTTTTGCTTTTTAGCCGATTAACTATAAAGCAAGTAAATATCAATGTTTGTTGTGCATACGGAAATAATACTATTTTAGCTTTATCGTTAAAGGTTTGCCGTCAAGCCCGAGAAGACAGCTTTCACCGTCACCGTTTTTGGCATACGCTATACCGCCGCTGTATTCGCCGATATATGTAAAGCCTTGATCGGCGGAAACGATCGTATTTCCGTTTACATCTATTACTTCGTATATACCGTCACTGTTTTTATAAACTATACGATCTTCAGATATTGAAACTATTGAAACGAAATATGAATCTGCACAAACAATAGGCTCCGTTTTTTGATTGCACTCCTTGTCAATGATCGAGAGATAAGTTTTTCCGTCAGCTCCGCTTAAAATTACGATTCCGACATCGCCTTCAAATAGAACTTTAGAAATCATTTCCGACGGGAAAGCGGTATATTCTTTTTCTGTGTTATTGCTTTTATCCGTAATGCGCATATACTGACCATCAGTGTTTATCAGCAAATTGTTGTAAGCATATGTAAATTCCGGTACTTCTTCAAAGGTTCCGTCGGCATGAATTGCAAAATATGAAGGCAAATATGCATATTCGCCAGAATAGTCATATATCGTGCTGTACCACCCCCCTCTCGTTCGACCATATATCACACCATTATAAAGACGATCGCTGTAAATATTACAATAGTCTATATAGTAAGATTTATTTGTATTGCTATTGAAAAGAATATATTTATATCCAGAATATACCTCGCGCCGAGCCATAAAAACACCGTCTCCGATATAATTATAATCAGACCATGAAGCATAATATGGAACCGGGAGCTCTGTGCCGGCTGTCAACGGTTTTACCCAATTTCCGTTACAGTCCAAAACACCGTAAGAATGTTCTTCGGTCGTGATCGTAGATGTGTTTTTATAAACTAACATGAGACCGTCGCCGTAGCCGATTATCTTATCGAAAACATCTCCGCTTTTCATGATTTTTTGACCTTTTTCGTTAAATAAGATGTATTTTTCGATTGTGCTATAATCTTTCTTGATTGTCACAAAACCGGCACCGTTTCCTATTAACTTAAGAATAGGGGAATATTCATATTCTTCACAACAATAATAAAAGAAGATTTCACCATTTGAATTAAAACAACCGGTATAGGTTTTGTCATTCATTTCAAAATCCACTTCGCCAATCCCATCTCGAATGGAGTCGTATATTGTGTTTATACTGATATTCGTCACGACTTGATCGGCACTGCCGGTAGAATCACCTTGTTGCTCATTATTTCTGTTATTATCATTAGTTACAGCTTCGCTATTCCGATTTGCTGTCCAATCATTGACATTTGGTGACCCTTCTTTTTCACACGCAGAAAGACAAGCTAAAAGAAGTATCATTGATATCAGAAAAGATAAAAAACATACGCGCTTTGATGTGGGCTGCATTTTTTTCAAACATAACTTCTCTTGTTTAATTTTTTCCTCCGAAAGATAAATATTTATGGAATATAAAAAAGAGCGCCAACCGAAGTTGACGCTCTGAAAAGCGCAAACTCCGATTGTCGCTACACAAAACCGGATAAATGGGATAATAGCTATCTACATACTATCACCGGTTGGAATTTGCGATTTTACCAAATTCAACGGTAAATAGTATGCTTAAAAAAGGGTAAAATATCCCCCTCTAAAAAAGACTATCAGCCCATAAAATTTATTCGGTTTTGTGTAGCAAATTTATTATATCACGGGGCGTCTGTAAAATCAATACAAAACTGCAAAAAATTGTTTTGTTGGTAGCTCAAAACTATTCAGCATTGGAAAATATTTTTTCATTTGCGGAGCAAACACAAAAATTTGCGCAAAAAAATAACCCCCTTGAATAATCAAGGGGGCGGGCAATGTCTTCATTGCCGCTCATTTATGGCTGGGATAGCTGGACTCGAACCAGCGGAGTGCAAGAGTCAAAGTCTTGTGCCTTAACCGTCTTGGCTATATCCCATTACATTAGGCTATATTTTATCACAAATCGCGCGTATTGTCAAGAAGAAATTACCGAGAAAGCGGAAATTAGCCGACTTGACGTGAGCGGCATCATACAGCCGAAATACGAGATCACAGCTCCTCGCGAGGACTGTGCTTTTTCGGACGCGATTTTTTATTTATATCCTTGGATTCCCAATAGATGTCCATAATAGCGCGCATTACCTTATCCTTGTCTTCTTCGCTGAGGTCGCCGCCGGCAAACATTGCGTTGATATCGGTAAGCATTGACTCGACGTCGTGCGCCGCCTTGATTCCGCTTTTTTCGCGTGCTTCGATCACATATCCGCCGTCGTCGAGCAGAAGATCGGCTGTCACGCCAAGCGCGAGTGCTATATTTTTAACTATCATTATATTATTGGGGTATCTTTCATTGCTTTCGTAATTCTGTATAGAACGAAGCGATAAGCCGGTTTTTTCCGCCAGCTTTTGTTGACTGTAGCCTTTTTCACGCCTGATCTGACGAATTTTATCTCCAAATGCCATAATATATATTCCTTTCCGACTAACAGGATAATCCGGCGCATCGCATATTGCACAGGCAATCACGCACAATCTTACACCTATATCATACACAAAAACTCAGGCGATGTCAAGAGCTTTGGCGGATTTTTTAATAAAAAGGGCAAAACTGCGTGTTGCCGCCGTTCCGGTTTGCGATTTCCGATTGGGACCTCTCCGGCGGCTCTTAGGCAAAAAGTATTGCAATTCGGCGCGATCTGTGGTAAAATAGGCGCATATCCGTGTTTTGAGACGAATCGGCAGACAGATTTTTGGGGGAATCTTATGGCTAAGCTTGAGAGAACGATTGTCGGAGATTTCGATGAAATACTCGACACTATAGAAGAGGAGATAGTTAACGGAAGTATATCTGCGTCTCTTGAAGAAGAAAGCGATTTTCGCATCGGTGATGCGAGATGCAGTGTTCGCGTGTTTGAGCGCTACAGCTACATCGGAAAAAACAGAGTCAGCATGAGCGTTACTCTGTTTGAAAACGACGGTAAGATAAAAGTTTCCGCGGTTACGTCCGGTGGAAGTCAAGCGGTATTTTTTAAGATCAACACATGGGGCGAGGAATCCTTTCTCGAATGTATAGAGGAAGTGCTTGATTCGCTTGGGGACTGAGCGGCAGTTTTAGGCTTTTATGTAAAAAGCAATATGACCTTGCCTCTGCTTTGGGACGAAGTCATATTGCTTTTTCATCGGCAATAATATTATATTGTAAAAATGTCTGTAAGCGAGTCGTATTGCGCGGCGGGAAATACAGCGCCAAATTTTGTGCGTTGAATAAAGTCGCGTCGCGTGTTAGAATAATATACATGCGGCGGGAATAGCCCGCGGCAAGTACGATCGAAAGAGAGGTATTTTATGATCAAACGAATATGTACATTCTGTATATCGGCAATATTGCTTATGCCGCTTTTGTCGGCAGGTACCAACGCCGCTTGTATGCGTGCGCCGCGTATCGAGATAGACGGCGTCGGATATTATCATACGGCTTTTGTGAAAAACGAAGTTACTTACGTCAGCGTTCGGGCGTTCTGCAAAGCAATGTATCCGGACGCCGAGGTCGGCTATGATGCGGCGAGCGGCAAAGCGAAAGTGCGGACTTCTGCTCTTGATATGACGCTTGCGCCCGGAAACTCGTACGTCGTTGCCAACGGCAGATGCTTAATCGCTTCCGGTGAGATATATGCGTCCGAGGGAGTGATGTACGCGCCGATCAGACTGCTGGCAAGTGCGTTTGACGCGCAGGTATATTGGGATCAGGACAGCTACGCTGTAAGAGTGATACGCGGAAGCGGCGGGGTTCTTTCGGGTGACAACTATTACGATTCCGGCGAGGTGTATTGGCTCTCGCGCATAATAGAGGCGGAGGCGTGCAACGAACCGTTTTACGGCAAGCTCGCCGTAGGAAACGTGGTAATGAATCGCGTAAAGAGCGGCGCATATCCGAATACGGTATACGGCGTTATATTCGATAAACGGTACGGCGTACAGTTTTCTCCGATACTTTCGGGCACTATATACAATACGCCTTGTGAGGAATGTGTTATCGCGGCGAAGCTCATGCTTGAGGGGTATACCGTTTCCGATGACATACTGTATTTCCTTAATCCCGTTTATGCGAGCAATTTTTGGATAACGCAAAACTGTCGTTATGTTATGAGTGTCGGAAATCATCGCTTTTATGCTTGATTATAGCGTCGCTTTCCCAGACGAATGTCAGCTCTTTTCGCTCTATAACACGCCCGCCGCTTCTTGCGGTCAACGTATATACAAATTTGTCGAGGGCATCGTTGCTTTCGCATATGTAATCAAGCGTAACTGTGGCGAGAGGATCGCTTTCGCGCAGCTTGACTGTATACAGCCTTACGGCGTCGCACATTGCGCCGTTAAATTCGGCGAACAGCGGATAATCCTCACTTGAAGCGGGCATCGGATACGTTATGCGTAATCCGATGCCTTTTTTTCTCATTTTTACGGTTTGCAAGCTTGGTATGCTCCTTTTTGTGTTTTCCTATTGAAAACTGTTCGTCTATCGTGTATAATTTTAGTAGTATTTTATTCTGATTATAATTTATGAAAGGTTCTGACGTTCTATACGAATGTCTGTGGTGTATTATGCTTGACAGCAAATCGGAAATGATGTCGCCTGCGGCAGATCGCTTTCGCCCGCACAGCTTTGACGATATGGCAGGGCAGGAGCATCTGGTGGGCGAACGCGGTATCCTGCGCCGCATTATGAACGCGGGAAAGCTGCCGAGTATGATCTTTTTCGGACCTCCCGGAGTCGGTAAGACTACCGCCGCTTCGATCATCGCGGAAAATTCCGGTATGACCTTGCGCAGACTGAATGCGACTACGGCTTCGCTTGCCGACGTAAAAAGCATTGCGCAGGAGACCGGTGGCTTGCTGGGAATGAACGGTATACTCCTGTACCTCGACGAGATACAGTATTTTAATAAGAAGCAACAGCAATCCCTGCTCGAATTTATAGAGGACGGCAGGATCACGCTTATTGCGTCGACTACCGAAAATCCGTATTTCTACATTTACGACGCGCTTCTGTCTCGTTGTACGGTGCTGGAATTCAAGCCGGTCGCGGCCCGGGCAATGCTTCCCCTTATGACACGTGTGCTTGCCGGACTTAATGATTCGCACTGCAAAACCATCAGCGCGACTGCCGATACGCTCTGCCGTATTGCAGAGCTGGCTTCAGGCGATGTAAGGAGAGCGATCGGGCTTCTCGAAAGCGCATATTTTTACGCTTTTGGCGGCGGCGATGACGATATTACGCCGGAGGCGGTGCAAGGCTGGCTTCCGTCGGTGTCTGCGGGAAATTTCGACAGAGACGGAGACGTGCATTACGATCTTTTATCGGCGCTTCAAAAGTCGATTCGAGGCTCCGATCCGGACGCGGCTGTGTTTTATCTTGCAAAATTGCTCGAAGGTGGCGATCTTTTATCTCCGTGCCGGCGACTTCTTGTGATCGCGAGCGAAGATATCGGAGCCGCATATCCGATGGCGGCAGTGATAACCAAGGCCTGCGTGGACAGTGCGCGAGAGCTTGGTTTGCCCGAAGGTCGCATACCGCTCGTAAATGCCACCGTAATGCTTGCGACGGCACCGAAATCCAATACCGCATATCTTGCGCTCGCGGCGGCGAGTGAAGATATACGGGCAGGACGGGGCGTTAATGTGCCGGAGAAGCTGAAGAGTCCGCTTTTTAAGGGCTATGTTTATCCGCACGATTATGTGGGAGATTATTACCCGACTACATATTTGCCTGACGATCTCGCGGGAAAGAGCTACTATCATTTCGGCGATAACAAAACGGAAAACGCTTCGCGCGCTTATTGGGAGAAGATCAAGGCGCAAAAGCCTGTCAAAAAGTGATCTGTATTATCGCGCCGCAAATTGATGTTTGCGGGCTATCTTAGAAGGAGTATGACCGATATGGCAAGCAAAAGAAAGAAGAGCGCATATCCGTATGCGAAAATAATAATCGGAGTGCTGTGCATTTTGATCGCGGTCGCGCTGTACATATATGACGCCTCCTCCGACGAGCCGCTCACCGTCGACGGGGAGCTTGAAGCTCATTTTATCGACATCGGGCAGGGAGATTCCGAGCTTATTATGGCGGACGGCGCGGTCATACTGATAGATTGCGGGCCGCGAGATTCCGCCGATCTGCTTACGGCGTATTTGGCGCAGTATTGCACCGAAATAGATTACCTTATTCTTACGCATCCGCATGAAGATCATATCGGCGGCGCGCCAAAGGTGATTGAGCAGTTCAACGTAAAAAACGTAATTATGACAGATACGACAAGTACCTCCAAGATATACGCAAGTCTGCTTACCGCGCTTGAAAATTCCGACGCAGTCGTTCACGAGGCAAATCTCGGAGACGTATATACGTTGGGAAACATAAAATTTAAGCTTCTCGGACCTGCGGGCGAAGATTACGACCTGAATAACAGCAGTATAATCGTTCGCGTCGATTACGGAAATACTTCGTTTATGTATACCGGTGACGCGGAAAAAATATCGGAAAACGCTTCGCTCGATAAATTTCCGGCAAGCGAATTTAAGGCAGATGTGCTCAAGGTAGGGCATCACGGGTCTTCGACGTCTACCGGAGCCGATTTTCTCAGCGCGGTATCTCCGTCGATAGCGGTTATCTCTTGCGAGAACGGAAACAGCTACGGTCACCCTCATCGCGAGACCGTGCAGATACTCGAACAGTACGGAATAACCGTTTATCGCACCGATTGCTCCGGCAGTATAATTCTGATAAGCGACGGAGAGAGCGTCAGACGCAAATGATCATTTTATCTTGTATTTCAAACGGAGATTGTCGGCGATCATTGCGATAAATTCCGA
>CAYXNQ010000014.1:9748-18542 GCA_964466545.1 uncultured Lachnospiraceae bacterium
ATTTTATCTTGTATTTCAAACGGAGATTGTCGGCGATCATTGCGATAAATTCCGAGTTTGTGGGCTTTCCGCGATTGTTTTGTATCGTGTAGCCGAAATATGAGTTGAGCGTGTCAACGTCTCCGCGATCCCATGCTACTTCTATGGCGTGACGTATTGCGCGCTCTACTCGCGAGGTAGTTGTAGCGTATTTTTTGGCGACCGACGGATACAGCACCTTTGTTACTGAGTTGATGATATCGTTGTCGCTTATCGCCATAAGTATCGCGCACCGCAAATACTGGTATCCCTTGATATGCGCCGGAACGCCGATCTCGTGTATTATCTTTGTGACCTGCGCCTCGATGTCCGGCGGAGCTATGCCTCGGTTCAGACTCGCCGTTCCGTTTGCGCGATTTCTCGCGAGATTTCCGATATGCTCCGCAAGAGAGCGGCAGTCGAGCGGCTTCGGCAGACACAACGCGGCTCCGGCTTCGCTGGCTTCTATAAGTATATTTTGATTTGTTATCATAGACGCTATGATAAACGCCGGTGCCTGATCCGGCGAATAGTTGATTATTGACGCGCGGCGCATTAGACCTATTCCGTCAAGCTTTGAAAGCCATATATCCGATATCACTATATCCGGGTGAGAAGCCGTTATTCTCGCAAGCGCGTCCTCTCCGTTTGATACTTCTTCGATGTTTTGGAAGCCTGCTTTTCTGAGCGCTTCACTGTAGCCTCGGCGTGTTTCGCCGCTTTCGTCAGCAATCAAAATTTTAGTACCGTATTCCATATCCCGATCCCCTTTTTCGTCATGATTTTTATTGTTTTGTAAAGTGCGGTTCGATTCTGGAAATATTATACCACAAATGGAAATAAATGACAATTGTGAAGATAGCCAAATTATATTGAAATTTGTTGGATATATTTACCAATGAATACAATGCCGCGCGGAACGTTGTTTTGAGATACTGATTCTTCAGCGTACAGTTTCGCACCTTGCGCTTTTGAATATATTATTCGGTTGCTGTACATTACAGCGTATTTAGAGTTTGGAGGTCATTATGAAGATCACAAAATTTGACGCATTTGATAAGGATAATATCGTTTTTCGGGAAGCGAGGGAAGCGCCTTTTGCTTTATACGGCTTTGATCATCCCGAAATTAACGGATACGTTCGTATAAATCGCGAGGACGCGCTCAAGGTATCGCCCGCGATTGCAGACGCCGCGCGTAATACGAGCGGAGGTCGTATTCGTTTTCGTACCGATTCTAACGTGATAATTTTGAACGCAGCTATGGAGTTTTACGGCTGTCCGCCGAACGCCACGTGGGTGTTGAACGCCGGCTTCGACGTTTACATTAAGTACGGCAAGTATTATAGATTCAACAATATTTTTCAGCCGACGCAGACCGATTACGGTATGAAGTCGCTTGCCGTTCTTCCCGGCGGCGTTAAGGATATTATTATAAATTTCCCGATCGGAAGCAGCGTTGAAGAACTGTATATCGGACTTGAAGCCGGCTCTCTCCTTGAGGCGAGCGAGGAATATACATACCGTTCGCCCGTGCTTTATTACGGTTCGTCGATAACGCACGGATATTCCGCCTCACGTCCCGGAACCACCTATCCGGCGCTCATTTCTCAGCGGCTTGACTGTGATTTCCGTAATCTCGGCTTCTCCGGCAGAGCTCTCGGCGAGCCTGCGATGGCAGATATTTGCGCTTCGATCGACGATCTCAGCGCATTCGTTTTCGATTACGATCATAATTCGCCTTCGGTAGCCGCGCTTGAAGCGACTCACGAGCCGTTCTTCCTGCGCTTCAGGGAGTCTCATCCGAACACGCCTGTGATCTTTATTTCACGTCCTAATTTCGATATGATACTTCAGCCCGGCAATCCGCCTATCGAATATATCAATCGCCGCGAGGTCATCTACCGCACGTATAAAAATGCGCTTGACCGCGGAGATAAAAACGTATATTTCATCGACGGCGAGAGCCTGTTCTGCGGCACGCTTCGCGATCAGTGTACGGCAGACGGAACGCATCCCAATGATATCGGATTTGAGAGAATGGCGGACAGAATCGGCGAATACATTTGCCGCCTTTTGAACAACTGAATAGTACGTATATCATCCTCCGCGCAGGCGGTCGGTGATCAAGGATACAATATTTTACGGAGGACCCGGTGATCATTATGAAAATTAGAGCCCTTTTGATGTGTATAATAATCTTGCTTGCGGCATTGCTTCCGGCTTGTGCAAATTCTTCGGGCGGACAGTCCGATTCGTCGAGCGAATCCCCGTCTGAAAGTATTCGCAGTGACGAAAGCCAAGGCGACAACAGGACATACTACGTTGCCGACGTCGAAACAGAGGATTTTGACGGATATACGTTTCGCGTTCTCACTTGGGGAGACTGGAATCCGCAGTGGCAGTGCCGCGATATTTATTCCGACGGATTATCGTCAGACCCAATCTCCAGTGCTGTTTTTATCCGTAACAGCAATATTCAGGATAGATTCAATGTAAAGATTGCCGAAGACGGCAGCTTCGAGGATCCGTACAGCGCCGCGGAAAAGAGCGCCCGCTCCGGAATGGACGAATACTCTATGTTCGCGCTCATGATGCGCCAGGTGAGCGACCTTTGGGCGAAGGGGCTTGTGTGCGATCTGAAGGAATTTACCGATATGGATCTGTCAAAGCCGTGGTACGATCAGAACTATAACAAGGATATGAGTATTGCGGGGCATCTGTATTCAACAACGGGCGATTTGCTTACTCTCGATAATGACGGAACGTGGGCTGTCCTGTTTAATAAGGTCATTGCTGAAAATGAAAATCTCGAAAATCATTACGATCTGGTCGAGAATAAACAGTGGACGTTCGAGTATATGTATATGGCGAGCCGACAGGCTACTCACGATCTCGACGGCGGCGGAGAAATGACGCCCGACGACGCTTGGGGACTTTCCGGAGAGGTTGCCAATACGCTATATTTTGTTCTCGCAAGCGGAATTAAGACAGTTGAAAAGGACGAGAACGATCTGCCGACGATCGCGTTTGACCATGAGAAATTTTACGATGTGCTGAACGCGGCGGTAAGGCTGAATACCGATACCAATTACGTTATGCTTGCGTCGAACATGACAAAGTACAACACGGACGGATTTGAGATCATCGACGCTACCTTCATGGGCGGCAAAAATCTGTATACTGTAGCGGGACTGAATCGCGTTACGATGTATCGAAGTATGGAGCAGAATTTCGGAATACTGCCCATGCCGATGTATGACGAAAATCAGGATAGCTATTATTGCCCTGTCAGCGGCACTCGCTTTTGCACGATATCGGTTCCGATCACCTGCGTGGATACGCACAGGACAGGCGTATTGATAGAGGCTCTTTCTGCCGAATCAAAAACATATCTGACTCCTGCTTACTACGAGCAAACGTTAAAGGGAAAGCTGGCGCGAGACGAAGAATCGAGCAAGATGCTTGATCTGATATTTGAATCCCGCGTGTTTGACCTCGGAGCAATGTACAATTGGGGCGGAATCAACGACAAGGTTGCCGGTCTGACAAGCAGCTCCGGAGCGGTAGGTTCTTCAAAATTCAAGCAGGTCAAGGGTATCATGCAAAAAAGCATTTCCGCTATAGTGGACAAATATAAGTGATGCCGCTGAGACTCAGATAAGCTTTTGCAAAAATAAAACAGCGTGCGTTAAAATCAGCGCACGCTGTTTCTATATTATTAATTTATCCTCTGATAGCGTCCAGAGCCGCTTTCATGTCGGGAGCGCGGAATGCTCCGGTTCCTACTACGAATACATTTGCTCCGGCGTCTCTCATGATCTTTGCGGTATTTGCATTGATGCCGCCGTCTACCTGAATATCGCGGCAAATTCCGATTTGATCCATTCTTGCTTTGATATCGCGGACTTTATCCGACATATCCATAAAGCTTTGACCTCCGAAGCCAGGCTCGACCGTCATAACGAGTATCATATCCGCAAGCTCGATAAACGGGAATACCGCTTCGGCGGGAATTTTCGGGCTGATCGCGACGGAAGCTTTCATGCCGAGCGAATGTATGTCGCTTAGCATAGCCTTGATACCGTCGACGCTTGAGACGTCGTGATGTACCGTTACATTGTCGGCTCCGGATTTTTTTAATACATCGAGATATTTTTCAGGGACAGACGTCATCATGTGAACGTCGAGGGGGAGATCGGTGATTGAATGGATTTGAGAAATAACGCCGAAACCGAAGCTTATGTTCGGTACGTAAACTCCGTCCATAACGTCACAGTGGAGCATATCTGAGCCGGAGATTACGGCGCGATCTATCTCCTCGCCGAGCTTCAGCATATTTGCCGCCAAAACAGACGGCGCAAGTTTGATTTTCATAAATACATATGTCCTTTCGTTATTGTTAAAAACGCTGCTTACGGCGGAAAGCCGATCACGGTAAAGTAACCGGAAGCTTGCCGAAAACATATTATTGTTATGAGGTTATTACCTCAAAATATCCGTTATCACGGGGCGCAGGCGGCATAGATGTTCAAAATTTCAGATGTGCCCGATCGCAGAGCGGCGTCCCGTTTCACATATGCGGGCGTGCTATCGGGGGCGGATCAAACGAGTAGGCAAACGCTGTGCGCGGAAATGCCCTCGCCGCTTCCGGTGAAGCCCATTTTTTCCTCTGTCGTTGCCTTTACGTTGATCTTAGCGACGTCTATGTTCAGCGCCGACGCGATATTTTCTCTCATTTTTGTCAAATGAGGGCTCATTTTCGGGGCTTGCGCTATGATCGTCGCGTCGATGTATTCGATAGCGAGAGCCTGCTCTGATATGATCTCTCCGCATTTTTTCAACAGATCGATGCTGCTTATATCTTTGTATTTATCGTCGCTGTCGGGAAATTGTTTTCCGATATCTCCGACGCCCGCCGCGCCGAACAGCGCGTCCATTACTGCGTGGAGCAGCACGTCTCCGTCGGAATGTGCGAGAAGTCCTTTTTCGTGCGGTATATTTACTCCGCCGATTATGAGCGCTCTGCCTTCCGCCAATCTGTGAGCGTCATATCCGTGTCCGATCCTCATGATAAGCTTGCCTTTCGTGTGATTCTATTCTTTAATAGCGCCGCCGTTTTCCGCTACCGTTCCGTCAAGCCGAAGCCCTTCGATAGTGGTGCTTTCGCGAAGTGCCAGCAGGTTTTCCGCCATAAGCACGTCGTCCTGCGTAGTGATCTTAATATTGCCGTGTCCGCAATCCACCAGCTTGACCTTGAATCCGAGTCTTTCGGCGAGCGAGGCGTCATCCGTTCCGATATATCCGTCACGGAGCGCGGTATACGCCGCCGCGCGATACATATTGGCGAGAAATACTTGCGGAGTTTTGGCTTGCCATACTGTGTTTCTATCCGGCGTTGATTCGATCGTTCCGTCTGCCGTGGCGAGCTTTACGGTATCTATCGCCCGTTCCGCCGCTATAGCCGCTCCGCTCATGTACGCTTCGCGCACGGTCTCATCTATGAGCTTCGGAGTTATGAGGCAGCGTGCGGCGTCGTGTATTGCCACAAATTCGGTCTTGTCGTTAAGCGCGTTCAGACCCGACATTGCAGATTCCTGGCGTGTGTCCCCGCCTACGGCGTAATGCATCGGCTTTTTGATATTATACTTGGCTCGATATGCTTCGTACAGGACCTTGTCCTCGGCAGGAGCAACGATTACGATATCCGTGATCGTCTCGGCGCGGTCGAAGGCTAAGATCGAGCGAACAACGGTAGGTATTCCGGCAATTTCAAAATGCTGCTTTCGGACAACGCTGTCACCGAAGCGCTCGCCGCGTCCTGCGGCAAGAATTACGGCTGTCGTGCGGTGCTTCTTTGCGCTTTGTACCGAAAATGTTCTCAGCAGATCGGCTATGCTTTTTATATCAATCCCCATCTTAACATTCCTTTGATTACATTACTATTATTACAGTATACCATAAACTTGTTTTCAAATAAAGGGATTTTTCGGAAATTTTATACTTCATTAATAAAAATCGTGCAATCAGCTTGTCTTTGCAGCGGCATCATGGTATAATAAACGCAGTAAGCCTTGCCACGGCAAGCCTACGGGCTGTCGCCCGCTGTATGCTCCGCATACCCTGCGTAGCTTGACGGCTTCGCGAAAACGCCTGTGCGAGCACGCATTTTCGCATCATGGTATAATAAACGCAGTAAGCCTTGCCACGGCAAGCCTACGGGCATTAGCCCGCGTATGCTGACGCATACTCTGCGAGATTGACGGCTTCGCGAAAACATATTTTTGTGCATACGTATGACGGAGCTGTTTTGGCAATCTGCGGCTCATCAGTGCAAATATTCGTGCCGTGTCAGTGCGCGTTTTATTGTCGAGATAGCGCGCCATGCGTTTTACGACGTTCTTTAGGAGGAATTCTATGTCGATCAAATTTTGTGAGAAGTATAAGACCTTTAAGCTTGACACAGATCATACAAGCTATATTGTGGAGATCTACCGTGAAAACTATCTTTTGAATCTGTATTACGGCGCGTATATTCCCGACGAGTATGTGCCCGACAGAAGCGAGAGACGTCCGTGCGCCTCTTTCAGTCCCGCTAATCCCGTGATCGAGGAAAACGGCTTTTCGCCCGATACTGCTCCTATGGAATACGGCTGTGCCGGCAATGGTGATTTCCGCATACCTGCGCTTGAGATTTGTAATAATAACGCCGATTCCGTCACGGATATGCGCTACTGCAGTCATGAGATATATTTCGGAAAAAAAGAGATTCCGGGTATTCCGTCGAGCTATGCTAATGACGGCGACGAAGCGGAAACACTTGCAATACATATGCTTGATTCCGCTACGGGCATAAGGGCAACGCTTTATTATACGGTATTTCCGAAGCGCGATGTCCTTACAAGACGTGTAAGGATCGTCAACGCCTCAACTGCTCCGTGCAGGGTAGAGCGAGCTATGAGTATGTGCGTCGATCTGCCGGATATGGATTATGATATGATCTCGCTTTACGGCGCGCACGCGACTGAGAGAAATATAGATAGGCGCCCTCTGGGACACGGAGTTCAGGGCGTTGAGAGCAGACGCGGATCGTCGAGCCACTGTCAAAATCCGTTTATAGCGCTTGCCGCGCATGACGCAAGTGAGGAGCGGGGCAGAGTGTACGGCTTCAATCTTGTATATTCCGGCAATTTTTCCGCGCTTGTCGAGTGTGATTTCAACTGCTCGACGCGCGTTATCATGGGTATCGAGCCGGATACGTTTTCGTGGCAGCTTGACGCGGGCGAAGCTTTCGATTCTCCCGAGGCGGTAATGGTATTTACCGAAGGCGGCCTCGGCGAGATGAGCCGCATTTTCCACAGATTCTACAATAATAATATGGTTCGCGGCAGATATAAGGCCGAGAAAAGACCGCTGCTCATCAACAGCTGGGAAGCGGCATATTTCAATTTCGATACGGACAAGCTCGTCGCGTTTGCGAAGGAGGCTAAAAAGCTCGGAGTTGAAATGCTCGTGATGGACGACGGTTGGTTCGGAAATCGTAACGACGATCACTCGTCGCTCGGAGACTGGTATGTTAACGAAACTAAGCTTCCGGGCGGTCTCGGCGAGCTTATCAAGCGCGTTAATGCGGAGGGATTAAAATTCGGCATTTGGTTTGAGCCGGAAATGATATCGCCGGATTCCGAGCTTTTCCGTGCGCATCCCGACTGGCACGTTCATGTTGAGGGAAGAACCCCCATGATAGGCAGACATCAATACGTGATAGATATGTCGCGCAAGGACGTCAGAGACAATATCTGGGAGCAGATGCGCAAGATACTTTCGGAAAATAAGATCGATTATGTGAAGTGGGATTTTAACAGAAATATCTCAGACGCTTCTTCTGCATTGCTTCCGGCGGAGCGTAAGAAAGAATTTTTCCATCGCTTTGTCCTCGGCACATATGATCTTATGAATAGGCTGACAACGGAATTTCCGGATATCCTTCTTGAAAATTGCTCCGGCGGCGGCGGTCGCTTCGATCCGGCTATGCTTGCTTTTTCGCCGCAGATATGGGCAAGCGATAACACGGATCCGATAGACCGACTCAGAATTCAATTCGGCACATCTATGTGCTATCCGGCGTCAACTATGGGAGCGCACATTTCCGCAAATTCCAGAACGGGATATTTGACTAAGAGCCGCGTCGCGATGTGGGGAACCTACGGCCTTGAGCTTGATCCCGTTAAGCTGTCGGAAAGCGACAGAGAAATAATTTGCAGCGAGATCAAGGAATACAACAGAAATTACGAGCTTATAAGGTACGGCGATCTCTACAGATTGATATCTCCGTTTGAGGATAAGTACAGAGCCGCGTGGGAGTTCGTTTCTCCCGATAAAACCGAGGCGATGCTTACTCTCGTGATGATGCGCGGAGAGATACATCCGAATCTTTCGGTAAAGCTGAGAGGTTTGGTCGGCGAGGCGTTCTATAAGATAGAGGAGACCGGCGCAATCATGTCGGGCGCACTTCTTATGAATTCCGGCTTGCTCCTCAGCAGACACGCATATCAGACAGGCGCGAGCGTGGTATTCCATTTTAAGAAGATCTGACGTTTCGCGGCGGATATAAAAATTCGGTCCCGATAAGGTGTGAAGCCTTGTCGGGACCGAGTTTTGTCACAGTGCTATCTTCGTAGCAACTTACGCGCGCCGGAGGGCGCGGGCTTACATTCAGCCGTTGTTTACCGCGTTTTGATAAAGCTCGACGATCTCCTTCAATATTTCAACATACG
>CAYXNQ010000015.1:0-18020 GCA_964466545.1 uncultured Lachnospiraceae bacterium
ACAATTTCTCATACGATCCTGTGTGGGTATATAACAAGGAATCCATATATCTCATCAGCACATTCTGTGAATCCGCCGACAACGGATTCGCTTCGTTTATTAAATCAAGAGGCGCGAAAGCCGCAAAGGCATATAAGGATAATGTAACTAAGATCGGCAAAATCTACGGTAATATGTTTAAGTAATAATATCTCCGCTCGAAAGCCGACGCTTATAGCGTCGGCTTTTTGCGTGTGTTACAGATATTCGCGGATATCCTCGGCGAGCTTGTCCTCGATCGAGACAAGCTTTTTGGCAATGTTTTTGGAATCTTCCGACGCCGCTTTGTATTTGTTCAGATATCGTGAGAGCGATTTTACGCCCATATTGCAACCGTCTGTGATCAGCTCGGCTACGGTAGAGTCGGATTCGTTTAGCAGTAGCTTTGCCTCCGTTTTTATGCGCGACATTCCGGTTGCTACGGGATTCGGAGCTTTGCCGTCGTCGTGATATTCGTCAAGCAATTTGTCGATCTTATTTTTAAGCTTTACGTGATCGGCTTTGGATTCTGCCAAAAGCTCGCAGAGCGCCTCATCTGTCGTGTGGCTTAAAACATTTGATATCGACGAGACTCCCATAGCAATACCTGCGTCACATTCGCGCAAAAGGCGAACGGTGTCGTTTTCTATCATGCTTTGCACCTCGCAATAAGTTATTTTCAAATTCAGTATATCCAGTTGAAATCGGTGTATTCGCCTGAGAACCGAATACTTTGCACGACTTTGGGCACACTACCGACAAATGATATTGAAGGACGGAAATATGATAAATTATCAAAAGATCGGGATAATCGGCGTCGGTGCTGTAGGTGCGACGCTCGCATATACGCTTATGGAGAGCGGGGCGTTTTCGGAGATAGTTCTGATAGATATAAACAAAGTACGCGCCGAAAGCGAGTGCATGGATATGAATCACTGCCTGCCGTATTTAGCGCCGGTAAATATGTATGTCGGCGATTACAAAGATCTCGGCGGCGTCGGTATTGTTGTGATTACGGCGGGAGCGGCTCAGGAAGTCGGTGAATCAAGACTTGCGCTGGTCAAAAGAAATACGGAGATATTCAAGACGGTCGTTCCGAAGATCGTACAGTGCAACGACGAATGTATCATACTTGTGATATCAAACCCTGTTGATATCCTGACTTACGTGACTATGCGGTTGTCCGGCTTTGACAGCTCGCGTGTTATCGGTTCGGGAACTGTGCTTGACAGCGCGAGATTGAAATATTTGGTAGGCGAAAAACTGAATGTGGATTCGAGAAACGTACACACGTTCATAATAGGCGAGCACGGTGACAGCGAGCTTGCAGTATGGAGCAGCGCGAATATATCTGGAATTGATATCGCCGCCTACTCAGATCTTTACTTTGGCAAAGACGGAATGAGTGAGCTTTACGGTGTTTTTGATTATGTGAAGAACAGCGCATACGAGATAATAAAGGGTAAGGGGGCAACTTGCTACGCGATAGCTCAGGCTTCACTTCGGATAATACGCTCGATATTGCGCGACGAAAACTCTATTCTGCCGGTATCGACGCTTGTGAGCGGGCATTTCGGACTGGAAAACGTATGCATCGGAGTTCCCGCGGTTGTGGGCAGAAGCGGGGTGAAACGTGTGATAGATATTCCGCTGAGCGATTCGGAATCGCGCAAGCTATTAGAATCCGCGGCCGCGATAAACGAAGTAACGAAATCTATCGGATTTTGAAAAAGCAAACGCCGGAAAGCCTTAGTATGCTTCCAGCGCTTTTATTGTGCGAATTTGCGTTAAACTGGTGTATATTGTGGTAACTTTTATTATGCGACTACCTAAAATGCATTATTTTAGTTCAAACACAGCATAGCCTTTGCTTGCTTTTGCGGTGATCTCACCATTTTGTACTGTGTAAGATACGGAGTCGGACGTTTCGGTGAGGTGCGGCGTTTTGCCGTCCGGAATTTTCGCGGTGATTGCTCCGTCGCCGTAGAAATCCATGTAGAGATAGGTCGTATTATCAAAATCGACTGTATATGATGTCGCGGTGCGCGTTTGCGGGAAGAAGAATTTTCTATACGCGATGCCGTGGACATGATCGAGCGACGGTGCGTTTTCGAGATCCATTTTCGGCGGAAAATGTCCGTCAGCGGGGAAGCAATCTATAAATCCCGGATAAGTTTTTCTTGATCTTATGAGTGGGCTGGTGCCGCGGATATTCTTAGCGCGTACTGCGGGCACTCCGTCGTAAAGCGGGAGAAATCCACTTGCAAATGCTGCGGCGGAATCACCCTCGGTGAAGCGTGCGCCGCCGGGCTTGCGAATGAAGTCTATCTGGCGGTCAGGAGGCGATGAGAGAGATTCCCAACGGTCGCGGCTGAGAGGACAACGGTCGGGGAATGCATCGCTCGAAGTATTCAGCGGATCGGACAGATCATATGTTACGCCGTTGTGCTCGAACGGTTTGAGCTTGGGTACATAGCGATATATTCCGGCGTCGTAAACGTCGCATCTTTCCTGAGCCATAAAGCCCATATACGAGCTCCAAACAGCGTCCGAGACTCGATGATGATCAAATTCGATGAGAACGGTTCCGTCGCCGAGTATGCGATGGATAAAATTGAATTTGACCATCGGTTCGCCGACGGCGATATCGACGGGAGCGAAGTATCCGCCTGCGGGACGGTTGCGGCGAAGGGCTTCGGCAATCGTAGCGGGATTTATAATTTCGTATTGCTCGATTATCTCGGCGCTGTCGCAATCCGTGTGATAGTCGGTGACGCGGTGGCGCTCGCCGTTTTTGTAATAGAACAGGTCGCGCACCGTATGTCTGATTGAGCGGTGCATTTGGTGGTGGCCGCTTTGAGATTCGGGAGTTATCGGAGCTGTATGCGTGCCACAGGTGACATAAGTGAGCGTTCCTGCAACGCTGTCGAGAAATTTATGATGCGTTTTTGACGGACCGATATTTTGCGACACGAACAGAAGGTTGTCAGGGTCTTCAACTCGTACAAGCGTCCATTCGTTTCCGGCTTCGTCGTTCCACAGCGATGAAATATCGGAATAATCCATGCCGTGATTTGGAACAGTGAGGCGTACACCGCATGGGCAAGAGTGGTTAGCGCCGCCGTCGTCGAAATTGATTGCGGGCGGAGCGGCTTCATCGGTTGCGAACGAAAGCGCGATGTCGATATGCCATATATCCATATGACCTTTTCTTTGCAGACCCGAAATGCGAAAATCTACGGGTTCGTTTGAAAAGACCGTACCCGGTCTGACTCCGCGCATGATCTGAAGCAGGTCGTGCTTTTCGGAAAACGGAGTACGAAAGACGATATCGTTAGAATTTACAGAAATATCCATAATAACCTCCGGTTAATTGTGATATTTTATTGTATCACATAAAAAATGGACTGTCAATGATTTTGCGTTTGTTCGCGGCGGAAAATCTTTTGCTTTGCATTGCAAAGGCATACGCAGAGGTATAAAACGACGGACTTTACAGATAATAGTATAGCAGTCAAAAATATAATGGCAGACAGCAAGCCTGTGTGCGCACGGCTTGATCTGCGGCAAGGAGATATACAGATGAAAGCAACCGGAATTGTAAGGCGCATTGACGATCTCGGCAGGGTAGTGATACCCAAGGAGATCAGACGAACTATGAGGATAAGAGAAGGCGACCCGCTTGAGATATACACAGACAGAGAGGGCGGGGTGATATTCAAAAAATATTCGCCGATAGGCGAGATGTGTGATTTTGCAGCGCAGTACGCCGATACGCTGAACAAGACGTGCGGTCTAAGCGTGCTGATATCCGACAGGGACAGCGTAATTGCAGCGGCAGGGGTGCCGCGGAGAGAATACGCAGACAAGCGCTTATCGCCTGAGCTTGAGAAGATAATCGAGACGCGTGCGTTTTATTCGGCTAAAGGCGGCGAGGCGATATTAGCAATTGACAGCGGGACGCTTGCCGTTCGTTGTGCGATGCCGATAATTGCGGCGGGAGATATTGCGGGGTGTGTGATATCGCTGGTAAACGGAGACGAAAAAGCCATTGAGAAGGAGCTTGAGGGAAAGCTCATTATGACTGCCGCGGGCTTCCTCGCGCGCCAAATTGAGTGATCTGATAATGCGCAAAAACGGACTGAGAGCTTAATCTCAGTCCGTTTTGATTTATGCTGTTTTGAAAGCGGTGCGATGCGTACTCATATATGAGACGAGCGATCGTCGTGCGCGTTTTGAGCTTCCGCTTCTGCTTTCGCGCGTTCTTCGTCGCGTTTCTGCTGTTCTTCGGCGAGCTTTTGCTTTCGAGCGATGTTTTCTTCTTCGCTTTTCTTTTTCTTGTCGGCGATCATTGCATCGAGGGCTTCAAATGTCGGAAATTCCTGCTCGCTGTCCTTTTCCATGACAGCCTTGAACTGTTCGGCGGTCATAGTTTCGCTGTGGACAAGGTATTCGGCAACATATTTCAGCTTTTCGATATTTTCGCGAAGAATATTCTTCGCTCTTTCGTATGAAGTCGTGACTATCTTTGCTATTTCCGCGTCGATCTTTGAAGCAGTCTCCTCCGAGTAATCCTTGCTTGAGGAGAAATCGCGACCGAGGAATACCTCTCCGCCGCCCTGTCCGTAGCTGAGCGGGCCGAGGACATCGGACATACCGAGCTTTGTTACCATTTTCTTGGCTGTTTCGGTTGCGCGTTCAATATCGTTTGATGCACCGCCGGAGATGTCGTCGAAAATGATCTCCTCAGCTCCGCGTCCTGCGAGAAGCATTGTGATCTTTTCAAGAAGCTGCTGCTTGTAAACGCTGTACTGATCCTCTGTAGGCAAATTGAGCGTGTAGCCGAGTGCCTGACCGCTGGGGATTATTGAGATCTGATGCACCGGATCCATGTGCGGCAGCATATATGACGCGACCGCGTGACCGGCTTCGTGGAATGCGGTCTTGCGCTTTTCGCTTTCCTTGATCTTCATGGAACGCTTCTGGGGACCTGCGATCACTTTAGTAAAGGCGTCCTCGATATCGTCCATTCCGATCAAAGATTTTTCTCTGCGTGCGGCGAGAAGCGCTGCCTCGTTCAAAAGATTTGCAAGATCTGCGCCTGTGAAGCCCGACGTCATTTTTGCAATAGTTGCGAGATCAACGGAGGCTTCGAGCGGTTTGTTCTTAGAATGTACCTTGAGGATGTCCTCTCTGCCCTTGATATCCGGATAATTTACCGTAATCTGACGGTCAAATCTGCCGGGACGGAGCAGAGCGGGGTCGAGGATATCGGGACGGTTGGTGGCGGCTATAACGATGATGCCGTCGTTTGAAGAAAATCCGTCCATTTCGACGAGAAGCTGATTAAGCGTTTGCTCGCGTTCATCATGTCCGCCGCCGAGACCTGCGCCTCTGTGACGTCCCACAGCGTCGATCTCATCGATGAATATGATCGCCGCGGGCGCTTTTTTGGCTGTGTCGAACAGGTCGCGAACGCGCGAAGCACCAACGCCGACGTACATTTCGACAAAATCCGAACCCGAAATGGAGAAGAAGGGAACGCCCGCTTCACCTGCTACGGCTTTTGCAAGGAGGGTCTTACCGGTTCCGGGAGGGCCCATCAAAAGCACGCCGTGAGGAATTTTTGCTCCGAGCTTTGTGAATGCGGAGGGATCGCGCAAAAATTCAACGATCTCTACGAGTTCTTCCTTTTCTTCGTCCGCGCCGGCTACGTCACTAAAATATACTTTATTCTTGTCATTGGGATTTCCGGAGACTTTGGCTCTGGATTTACCGAAGGAATTGATCCTTCCGCCCGCGCCGCCCTTGCCGCCTGCGGCTTGACGTCCCACGTATATCCAAAGCGCGATGATTATGATGATTATTATCGCGTAGGGGAGGAGCGATACCCACCACGGTATCTGCTGAGCCGGCGGCATATCGTAGGATTCGATGATGCCGGCGTCGTATTGAGCGAGAATAAGCTCGTTCAGGTCGTTATAAAATACCGCGTAATCGCGTAACTCGTAGGATACGCTCTTTTCAATTTCCTTTCCGGTCTCCTCGTTCTTTTCGACGATCTGCATTTCGAGCGTATTGTCCGGATTTATAACGAAGCTTTTGACCTGTTCGTTTTTGAAGTAGGAGATAACGTCGCTGTAGAGCGGATCGTTTGAGGGAGATTGCTGCCATATGACCGCTGTGCCGATTATGATCGCGGCGATCAGCACCACGTAAAATATGGCGATTTTCAGATTGCTTTTCATAATATATTACAATGCCTTTCCTTGTGCACCGATTTATTTCTCGTATACTTCGCGCTTCAGGATGCCGATATACGGAAGCGTGCGATATTTTTCCGCAAAATCAAGACCGTAGCCGACGACAAATTCGTCCGGTATCTCAGCTCCTACATAATCGGGGGTGAAATCGACCTCTCTGCGCGAAGGTTTGTCGAGAAGCGTGCAGGTCTTTACGCTTTTTACTCCGCTGATGCGAAGATATTCGACAAGATACGACAAAGTTCTTCCGCTATCGATTATATCCTCGACGATGATGACGTTACATTCCGAAAGATCGCTGCGGTGCAGGTCGAGAAGAATATTGATCTTTTTAGTGGAAGTGGATGAATTTCCGTAGGACGACACGCGCATGAAATCAATTTCGGAGGCGATCTTCAGTTTTTTCATCAGATCTCCCATAAAGACCACGGAGCCTTTTAATATACCGAGCAGAAGCAGCTTTCCGTCCGTAACGGAGTAATCTCTGTCGATCTCCGCGGCGATCTTTTGTGTAATTTCGGATAATTCCTCCTCGGAGAAAAGAACCCGATCTATATCGAAATCCATGACTGATTTTGTGTTCATATGATGTCCTGACTTTCTGTTGATATTTGATTGCAGATAACCGTTACGGCGCTTCCGACGCCGCAAAACTTTGTTCCGTCTCGCGGGGGGAATCCCGGTATCCAAAGAATACCGACCTCGTCTTCAAGTATGGGAAGGCGATCGCGTATATGAAGCGGTATGTGCTTTTCCGACAGGAGCTTTTTTACCTTCCGTGTTATACCGCCGAATCTTATGACGTCACCGTCGCGCCTTGTGCGCACGATTATCCTTCCTATTATTTTATCAGAACACAATGTTGTGTGTATAGATAATTTGTAAATATTTTCGCCGGATGTTGCGCTTGAGCCGAAAATGTCGCCGTGACGGGCTGTGAGCGTGAAGCTTTCCGTCGATATATCGGCGGGAATATCGAGAGGCGTCGGAAAAATGTCGGAATATGAGCTTTTTTGCCTAAAGCAAAGCTTAGATCTGTTGATGTAACATTCCGTATTGCGAGGAAGCGCAAGGCGCGAGCTTTCCTCGCCCTTTTCGGCAAGCGCGTGGATCGCGTCTATGTGATCGCGTTCGAGAGAATTGGAATTTGCGACGCCGCAGTACATTCGCATTACGGCGCGTGCAAACAACGCCTTGGGCATAGCTTGCAGGATATCGAGCGGACAGTACGGAGCGTCCTTGAAATTGCCGAGCGCAGACGCGGCGCATTCATCGAGATAATCGCTGTCTTTTCGCAAAGCTTCAAACATTCCGGCGCAGGTTGCGGCTATAGCCGGATTGATCTCGCGCAAAACCGGCATTACCGAATGACGTATCTTATTTCTTGTATAATCGTTTGATAGATTGGTGGAATCTACGACATAGCTGTAACCGTTTGCGGATAAGTATTCTCTGATCTCGCTTGACGTCAGGCGGAGCAGGGGGCGCACAAATATGCCGCGTATTTCGGGAATCGCGCAAAGCCCCTTTAAGCCGGAGCCTCTTGCTATATTTATCAGAAGCGTTTCAATATTATCGTCTGCATTGTGCGCTGTCATAATATAGACGCTGCCGTATTTAGATTTAAGCTTTTCCGCAAGTGCTTCGAGAAATTCATACCGAGCGTCGCGGGCGGCTTCTTCAATAGATTTTCCGCTATTTGCGGCTATTTGAGGAACGTCGATATGCGCGGTCTCTATGCCGATTCCGAGAGAGTGTGAAAGCTCGATGCAGAAGTTTTCGTCTCGCAGCGCCTCGTCGCCGCGTATCATATGATTTACGTGCGCGGCGGTAAGTCTTTCTGGATCGCGAAAATATTCGGTTGCAAATCTGAGCAGGAGCGTCGAATCCGCTCCGCCGGACAGAGCGATTATGAAATGCGCTCGCGAAAGCTCCGGCAATTTATTTTCAAGCTCCGACATAGCGCGCTTGAATTTCAGATATTGATCCATAATTATGTCATAGAGCCAACTGCGTGGCACAGCCTCCGGATATCTATAGCTTTGCGCAATGAAAAGCTTGGCGCTGTGTTTTGAGCAACGCGCCGTTTTAATATTACGCGATAAAAATCACAATTATACAATAAGTATACCACAATTTTTGCGGCATTACAAGCGCATTTTGCGGCTAATGCAAAAAAGCTCGGCACTGTACGGCGAATAATATGCGCCGAACGACCGAGCTTTTTAGTTTATTTTTTGCGTTTGCGGGATTGCGTATTGCCGGCATTTCCGCGAGATGAAATTTTTGGCTTTGCGGATCTATCGTTCTTTTTATTGCCGCCGTTTTTTCGCTCATTACTCGCGCGGGAGCGCTGATCTGTATGTGCGGCGCTTGTATGGCGGGAATGATCTGCGGATGTCGGACGGCGCATTTTAGCGGGCTGTAAAAGCCGTCTTTGTTCTTGCTTTTCCTTCCAATCCGTCGCGGTATATACCTTTTCTCCTGTCAAAGGATTGATTCCGGTGTAAAACATGACCGTAGACGGAGTTCCGGGAGTCGGATAGAAATCCTGCACCTGTTCGGGATTAAGGTTGATCTTCTTCATGTAATCAACGAGCGCGTATGCGTCATCAAGCGTGCTTCCGGGATGACTGGACATGAGGTATGGCACGAGGTACTGTTCAAGTCCGACCTCGCGTGTGATCTTATAAAACTTTTCTCTGAAGGCGTCATACACGCGGATCGGCGGTTTGCCCATGCACGCGAGAACTCTGTCGGAGGAATGTTCGGGAGCGACCTTGAGCTGACCGCTGATGTGATGTCGCACAAGCTCATAGAAGAATGTATCGTCTTTGTCGGCCATAACGTAATCATAGCGTATGCCGGAACGTATGAATACTTTTTTGACTTTCGGGACGGCGCGTATTTCGCGCAGCAATTCTATATATTCGCTGTGATCTACGCGAAGATTCGGGCACGGCTTCGGGGCAAGGCATTTTCTGTCCGGGCACACTCCGTGCGTCAACTGTTTTTCGCAAGACGGATATCTGAAATTAGCCGTCGGGCCGCCGACATCATGTATATATCCCTTGAAATCTGGAAGCGAGGTCAATAGCTTTACTTCGTTTACAACAGATTCTATGCTTCGCGAAACGACCATTCTGCCTTGGTGAAATGTGATCGCGCAAAAATTGCAGGCGCCGAAGCATCCGCGGTTATGCGTGACGGAAAAGCGCACTTCTTCGATCGCGGGAACGCCTCCGTCTGCGATATACATTGGATGAAATGTGCGCGTGTAGGGAAGGGCGTACACGGCGTCAAGCTCCTCACGCGTAAGTATAGGTTGCGGCGGATTTGCTACGAGCAATCTGTCATCGTATCGCTCTACGACAGCGCCTCCGATTATCGGGTCGCTATTTTTATATTGGAGCGTAAACGCTCGCGCGTAGGCGTTTTTATCGGTCTTAAGCTCATCGTAATTCGGAATGTTATTCTGCTCGGCGCCGAGTTCGGGCTTGTAGATAGCAAATCCGGCTTGTTTCAAAAGCTTTTCGTTTTGCGGGTAATTTACGGCGTCTCCGAGCTTGCATATGTATGCCGTGCCGCGCACGTCACGGATCTTTTTTACGGGAACGCCCGCTTTCAGAAGCTTTGCGATGCGTAGGACTGATTTTTCACCCATTCCGTACATGAGGATATCGGCTCGGCTGTCCACGAGGATACTGCGCCTCACGCGATTTTCCCAATAATCGTAATGCGCGAATCTTCTCAGAGAGGCTTCGAGTCCGCCTATCAGTATCGGAATATCGCCGTATGCTTCGCGGATCTTATTACAGTACACGATCGTGGCGCGATCCGGGCGCAAGCCGGCTTTTCCTCCGGGCGAATAGTAATCGTCGGAGCGACGCTTTTTTGCGGCGGTATAATGAGCGACCATTGAGTCGATATTTCCCGCGGCTACGAGAAATCCCAGCTTGGGACGCCCGAATTTTTTGAAATCGTCGGTAGTGCGCCAATTCGGTTGGGGGAGCATTGCTACCGTAAATCCGGCGTCAACGAGGACGCGAGAGATTATTGCCGCTCCGAAGGACGGGTGATCGACGTAGGCGTCGCCGGATACGTATACAAAATCGGGGGCGCTTATCTCGGCGGGAGTGGTTGGCAAAAACGAGGTTCCCGCGACGGGAATCTCTATTCCGTCGGGGAGCTTATGTTGACTCGGCGGCTTTTTCATTGATCTTGCGTCGGCGGCGGAATTACGATTCTGCTTGTTGTCTTTTTTATTCATACCGTGACGTTATTCCGCAGAGCCTTCGGCGATGCCTGCGTAATCGTCGAGGAACCATTCCGCAGTTTTGACCATATAAACGCTTACCTTTTTATCCTTTTTGAAGCCGAAGGACATTGTAAGATTGCCGAAGTAATCGTCGATAATATCACAGCGCACGAGGAGTATGGACGGATCTGACCAAACCGCCGCGGTCGTGCATATGTATTCGCGGCCCGATGGGACGAGCATTGTATCGCCGAAATAATCGGTTTCGGGGAATGACGAGGTGACGTATTTTCCGATTCCGAAGGTGAGCTTTTTGTCGCCTCTGCTGTTTGTGTAGTACAAAGTTCCGGTATCGTCTTCAAGCTCAAATCTGATCTTTGTAATTCCCATCTGATTGTTTTTGAGGTGATATGTGACGCCGTTTACCTTTGCGGCGTAGCTACTGTCGATGTTTCCGTCTGGAATCGGCAGAGCGAGAGTCGATATCTTGTTATTGAGCGAGGCGAGCGCGGCCGGATTTTCGGGAAGCGGCGAATCGACTGCGGGAGTTATGATATTGTCCCAAAGCGCAGGGAAGATGACGGGAGTATCGTTTGTGCCCTGATTATCTGCGGTTATGACAAACAGCATATCCTTTTCGGGAACGCAGAGAGCGTACTGACCTCCCATGCCCCACATCGTATAGGCGTTACGCCATACTCTCCAGATATAGAAGCCGTAGCCGTAGCCGTTGATGCAGTCGTCTATATATCCTGTGCGATTGTTGTCGATCTGCTTTGACGTCGCCATATCGATATATTCGCTTGAGATATACTGGCGGTCGCCGATCTTTCCGCGGTTAAGAAATACGAGGCCGAGCTTTGCAAGGTCGCGCGGCGTACACATAACGCCGGAGCCGCCCCAGCTTATTCCTTCGGGAGCGTTTACGCACCATGCGTCCTCCGAGAATCCAAGCTCGCGGAGCATTTTATCTTTCAAGTATTCAAGAAATGGCTTGCCTGTCAGCCTCTCGACCAAAACGTCAAGCACGTATGTCGCGGAGGTGTCGTAGTTAAATATAGTGCCGGACGGATGAGAAGCGGGCGTATTGAAGAACGTCTTTGTCCAGTCGGGCGTGTTGCGGTTGTATGTACTCTCCGCGTAGCAGGCGGACATTTTGAGCATATCCCTGATCGTTACGTCCATAAGGTACGGCTCAGGATTTTCCGGAAGCTGATCGGGAAAATACTTTACAATCTTATCGTCAAGGCTGATCTTGCCTTCGTCGTAAAGCAGACCGATCGCCGCGGAAACGAAGCTTTTGCTTACGGAATACATACGGTGCTTGCGATTTTTTGTCATCGGAGCATAATAGCCCTCAAAGAATATTTTCCCGTGGCGAATACCCATGACGGAGTGCATATGGAGCTTGCGCTCCTCAAGCACGGAAAGAAATTTTTCGATTCCCACGCTGTCGACGCCGACTGATTCGGGGGTCACTTTCTCAAATTCAAAAGCTTTTTCGTTCATGATGATCTGTCCTCTTTATATTTATGTGAAATACGGATGCATAACATTTTACAGCATAATTTTATCATAAAAACGCACTGTTGTAAATAGTAAAACGCAATTATTAGTGTCGGTGCGGACTCTCCCGCAAAAAGAAAAGCCCTCCCGCTTTTACGGGAGGGGCAATGTGCGAATTATTTGCGGCCGCGTTTCAGCATATTGATTATATCGCTGAAGTCGTCATCTGAAACTGCTGTGCCTGCGGGTTTCTTTTCTTCTGCGGGTTCGGGTTTAATATCTTCCTTTACCGGCTGGGGAGCTACGTAGGAATTTGTGTTTATCTTGCGAACTACGGGCTGTATGTCGGGCTCGTTCTTATTTTCAAATCCGGTTGCGATAATGGTAATATTCATCTTGTCTTCCATTTCGGGATCGAAAGCAACGCCCCAAATTACGTTTGCGTCCTCGGAGGCTTCATTTGCGATCATTGTGGAAGCGAGGTCGATATCTTCAAGACCTATATCGGGAGACGCGGTGATGTTGATTATAATACCCTTAGCTCCGGAAATAGATGTCTCAAGAAGCGGGCTGGAGATTGCAGCCTTAGCCGCCATTTCAGCCTTGTCCTTGCCGGTGCCTTCGCCGATACCCATATGTGCGTATCCGGCGTCCTTCATTATAGCGGTAACGTCCGCGAAATCAAGGTTGATATATCCGGGAACGTTGATAAGCTCGGTGATGCTCTGTACTGCGCGGCGAAGCACGTCGTCGGCAGCCTCGAAAGCGTTGAGAAGGGTGATCCTTGTTTCAGATACCTGCTTCAGACGTTCGTTGGGAATGATGACGAGCGAGTCGACGAACTGTCGGATATTGGCGATGCCGACCTCGGCCTGATCCATACGCTTTTTGCCTTCAAATGCGAACGGCTTTGTTACAACGCCGACTGTGAGTATTCCCATTTCCTGAGCTACTCTCGCGACTACTGGAGCTGCGCCGGTGCCTGTACCGCCGCCCATGCCGTTTGTGATGAATACCATATCGGCGCCGCTGAGAGCGTTTTTGATCTCTTCGATGCTTTCTTCAGCAGCTCTTGCGCCGATTTCGGGGTTTGCGCCCGCACCGTGTCCCTTGGTGATCTTTTCGCCTACCGGGATCTTATGTGTTGCGTTTGAATGAACAAGCGCCTGCTTGTCGGTGTTAACGGCAATGAAATCAACGCCGCGCACATTGGAAACGATCATGCGGTTGACTGCGTTGTTTCCGCCGCCGCCGATACCTACGACTTTAATATTTACGCCACTTTCAAAATTATCGTCAAGTTCAAAAGACATATAAACATCCTCCACAGAGATTGTGTTTGGTTTTTCGCCGCACATGACAGTGCGGCATACTATATCACAAATATGATACACCCAATTCTCATTTTTTGCAATATGTTTTTTCTTTTGCGGTTTGCTTTTTTTTGCAAATCAAATATTTTTCGCAAATTCTCGCGATTTTTGTGATACTATATATAACAAAAATGATATTCGGTGTTGTAGGCTTGTGCCTAACAAGATTACGCAAACGCCTAATAGCTCAGGTCGAGCTGATTGTCTATGATAACGCCGGTCTCGTCGGTCGAGGAGAGGTCGAGAGACGCTTTGTTTGAACCGTTAAACATTTCGTCGCGAAGAACCGCGGCTGCGATCTTCAATTTAAGAGACGCGTCGCTGACGTTGCCGAACTCCAGAAGATAAAGATCATCGCATATCAGCGTTATATCGTACACGTCGCGCAGATCTATCGACTTGATTCTCTCCGACATTTCGCTTTGAAGGACAGCTTCGAGCAGTAGCTTTGAGATATTCGCTATTCTTGATTCGTCGAAGGCGATCTCCGAGCCTGCGATGGCGGTGGATATCTTCGGCAGCTTTAGATTTATCGCGCCGGAGGCTTTTGCTTCGCTTGGCGAGACCTTGCCGAGCAATCTGAGCGAGCGGCTAACGTAATATGTCTCTCCGTATATCTCCGTGTAAAATGCGTTCGATTCGGTCTGCGCCGTGAAATAAATCGAGCTTGGAGCTTTTCTTTTGACGTCAAAGCTCTTGATCTGTGGGAAGTGAAGCGTCAGGGTATTTGCGACGACTTGCGAACTGAACGAATACAGATTATCGCCTATGCCGATGCCGGAGGCTTCGAGCAATTTGCTTTCATCATAAAGCCCGCCGGTGTCAAAGCGTATCTCGGATAAAACGAATACGTTCTTGTATATTCCGAACAGCCCGCTTGCGATCGTAATCACCACGAGGGCGACTATCATTGGCGCTTTGATCTTCTGGAAAACTCCGATTGCAAAATTCTTTCTTTTTTCCTTTGTTTTAGCTTTATTTGCCGATTCGACCGCGGCGCGATGCTCGTCTATGATCGCGCGGCGTATAGCCTCGTAATAATTTTTTCTTGATCTTTCTCGTGCAAGCTCATATTGCTTCTTTCGCTCGCGGTAGAGCTTGAGATTTATGTATTCCTTGCGCTTTATTTCATATTCGCGTTGAGCCTCGTCAATATGAACTCCGCGGCGAAGCTCACGGTTTGAGCTTACAGCGCGGCCGATCACCGTATAATCCTTAGCCGGTGTGCGTGCATTTGAATGCTTTTCGCGGGAGATATACGCGCCGTCAAGCCTGTAATTCGATGCCGGTGTGCGCTTTGTCCTTGCGGCTACGTTTGGTCGTGCCGTTCTGTCGGCGCGAGACTGTGGCGGAGATTTCGCTTTCTCGTTGTTCGGGCGATATTCTTTGAGCGAACGTTCGTATTCGGCTTTGCGGCGGTAATAATCGCGCAGTTGAGCTTCGTTTTTATCGAGGAAATCCGAATGGGCAGGCGCATTTGTATCTCGGCGGATAGGAGCGGCTGAATTTGGCTTTGCGCCGGTATTGATCCTGCGCCGCGAGTTACTGCCGACGGCAATATCCGCACGTGACACGCTGTATGCTGTGTCTTTTATGGGCGCGGAGCGATTTATGGCATATGTCATGGCGCATGATCCTTTCTTAATTATTTTGAATTAATGAGCTTTTTTATATCGAGATAGATTCGTTTGTTTGCGTCGGAGACGGCAAATTGCTTAATATTTGTTTCCATTTCGGCACGCATAGCGTCGCCTTCGGAGGACAAAAGACGTGAAACGGTTGGTATCAGCTTTTCCGCGATATCCTGTTCGGTAATTATTTCCGCGGCGTTCGCGTCCGCGAGTACCTTTGCGTTTTTATATTGATGATTGTCGGTAACGTTAGGCGAGGGAATGAAGATAGAGGCGCGCGCCGCCATAGCAAGCTCGGAGACCGTCATTGCGCCTGCGCGATTTATGGAAAGATCGGCCGCCGCGATACAGTACGGCATATCGAAGATATATTCGCGCAGGGATATGTTTTTGCATTTGTCAAGTCCGCGTGCTTCAAATTCACGCTTCATTTCGGTATAGCCGCCGCTTCCGCTTGCGTGGATATAGTAGATGTCGGGCGAGGTTCTGACGATTTCTTCCATTATCCTCAGCGCAGCTTCGTTAAGCTTTTCGGCGCCTAAGCTACCGCCGAACGATAACAGTACGTATTTGTATTCGCTCGGAATATTCAAGGCGGCTCTCGCTTCCTCGCGCGATATCGTTTTGAAGCCTGTTCTCAGCGGATTGCCGACGTGCAGAAGCTTTTCTTTATGCTTCAGCGAATCGGCGGTCTTTTCAAAATTTAGATATATTCGGTCTACGGAGCCTTCAAGAGCCTTGACAGCCATTCCCGGAATGGCGTTGGATTCGTGAAGCACTGCCGGTATATGCATTTTTGCCGCGGCCTTGACGACCGGCCAGCTTACATATCCGCCTGTGCCGATCACAATGTCCGGCGAGAACTCGCGAATAATCTTTTTCGCTTTTTGAGGCGATGTGAGCGCGAGATACAGCGATTTGATATTAGATATGGACAGGGAGCGCTTTATCCCCTGCACGTCAACGTGATACAGCTTGTAGCCAGCGCGCGGGACAAGCTTATTTTCGATGCCGCGTGATGTGCCGACATATGCTATTTCGGAATCCGGCTCGTTTTCGAGGATCGTCGCGGCTATTGCCAGCGCGGGATTTACGTGCCCGCCGGTTCCGCCGCCGGTCATTAAAACTCTCATAAATAAGTACCGATGCTTTACATTTATTTTTTGCCTGATCTGATCTGCTTTTTGTCCTTTTCGGCGAGTAGCTGCTTTTCGCTCTTTATCATGGTTGGAGAGATGTCCTCGGTCTTCATGTAGCTGTAGCGCGAGACCGATAAGACAATGCCCATCTCCGCCATTTGAAATATCAGCGACGAGCCGCCGTAGGAGAAGAACGGCAGTGAAACTCCCGTATTGAATATAAGGTCGGTAACGACGGCGAGATTGAGAAGTACCTGAATTGCAATCTTACTCATTATGCCGAATACCAAAAGGGAAGAAAACGTATCGGGGGCTTTTTTGGCGATGGAATACCCGTGATAGATAAATACGCCGAACAGAACTATAAGTCCGACTGCGCCGACGAAGCCCATTTCTTCGCACCAAATCGTGAATATAAAGTCATTGTGCGCTTCGGAGACGTAGCTGTATTTTTGGCGGCTGTTGCCGAGTCCGAGACCGACGAAGCCGCCTGAGCCGATCGCCATTATTCCTTGGGTCGTCTGCCATTTTTCCGCTTGGACGTTTGCGTTGGGGTCGAATTTTGTAATGATACGCTTCAAGGCGTACGGATTTTTATAAAGGAACAGCGCGACTACGGGAATCCCGACTCCGGCTCCTATCGCCGCGATCCAGCGCGGGTCAGAGCCGGCGAACAGCATGACGATCACACCGATCGCGCAGATTATTATCGTTCCGGATAGATGCTTTTCAAGCAATACAAGGAGTGCGGCGATTCCAATTATTCCGAATGGAAGAAGAACGCCGTATATAAGGTTGTTTTTTTTGCTGGGAATATCGATGAATTTTGAGCGAAATTTGTGAAAGTACAGCGCGAGCGCCATAACGAGAGCGGGCTTCATTGCTTCAGACGGCTGGAATGAAAGCGGTCCGAGCGGCAACCAACGCTTTGCTTCGTCACGACTTTTGCCGACGAACAGCACTGCTATCAGAAGCAAGACTGCGACGAGGTAGATAAACGGCGCGAGCTTTCTGTATTGATGCGGCTTGAAATACATCGTTACGATCATTGCGACGAAGCCGAGTGCGATGTTGCGTAGCTGAGAAACGATGTAATAACTGCCGTCGCGCCCCTCGGCGAGCGCTGAGGGATAGCTTGCGCTGAATACGGCGATCGAACCGAGACATAGCAGGCAGATCAACAAAACGATCATAGTTCTGTCGTAGCCGGTCCGTATGCGAGAAACGCCTATCTGCCATTTAGCTTCGCGGTCGTTGGCGGCGATGAGCTTTTTACTCTTGCGGTCCAGCTTTTTTTGAGATCTGCTTTCGCGCCTGTCGAGCTTATCAAGCTCACGCGAATCGACTGAACGCGTCAGTCGGGACGGTTGCCTGTTTGCCGTGCTTTTTTGCGTATTTTTATTTTGGGAATTTTGATTGTTTTTGCTATCGTTCATGCGCCGTTCTCCGAGCTAAAAAATATTATAATCCGAACCAAGCTATAACAGAGAAGATCGCGGTGACAAGTGAGAACACAGTGACTATTTTGATTTCGCTCCAGCCGCATTTTTCAAAATGATGATGAATCGGCGCCATTTTGAAAAGGCGTTTGCCGTGAGTCAGCTTGAAATATCCGACTTGCAGTATGTCGGACGCGGCTTCTGCAATATAAATGATACCGGATATCACAATTATGAGCGGATTGCCGGTGACGAACGCGCAACCGACCACCATTGCTCCGAGGAAAAGCGAGCCGGTGTCGCCCATGAATACGCGAGCCGGATAAAAATTGTATACAAGAAAGCTACTGCAAAGTCCGAGCGTGATCGCGCTGAGCGAAGCGAGCGGCACAT
>CAYXNQ010000016.1:0-16218 GCA_964466545.1 uncultured Lachnospiraceae bacterium
GTTGATCTCGGCAGCGCTACTAATATTGAGGGAAAATATATAATGTATAAGGGCAAGCCCCTTGTTCGCGAGGGTAATATGATCTGCTACGGTTATCTCAGCGATCCGTATTATCTGCTCCTCACGGTAATGTCGAATAAGAAGGTCGGCGAGCGCGAGGTTCCCGATAAGGTCCTTGTACAGATAATGAACAGCGATTCGTCGCTTCCGGATCATAAGCGTATTGCGAAGCAGGATATCAAAAACGGTTTCGGAGAAGCGCTTGATCTCGGAATCGTTTGGCTTGAGCGATATATCGCATAATTTGTATCTGTAAGGGAGCTTTGATATGCGTTCCGAATTTAAGAAGATCACAGCGACGCTCGTCTGCGCGCTGTTAGTTACCAATATTGCGGCTTGCGCGGTTGGTACCGGCGCAGGTTCCGACAGTGATAGCACCGGCGGCATTTCCGACGATTCGTCATATGAGCCGGATAGCTCTCGCGGCGAAGTAAGCTCGGAATCGGTTAGCGAATCTCAGTCCGAATCTGAGAGTGCGCAAGAGTCCGGCTCCGAGAGCCAATCTGAGTCCGGATCGGAATCCGGCGGCTCGCAGGATATCGCCGATAACATTCCGCCTACGCTTGATTCGCTGTTGCCTTATGTTAATCCGCTCACCGGGCTTGCAACCGAAAAGAATCTCATTGGCAACCGTCCCGTTGCCATAATGATCAACAATATCAGAGAGGCTATGCCGCAGATCGGTATATCAAGCGCTGATATTATTTACGAGTGTACCGCCGAGGGAGGCGTTACGCGGCTCATGATGGTCGTTCAGGATTACGAGGGGCTGAGCGTTGTCGGCTCTGTCAGATCTGCGAGAGAATACTTCCTTGATTTCGCGCAAAATCACGACGCGATATACGTTCACGCCGGCGGAAGCACGGTGCCGTGGGCTGACGCTTACGCGGAGATCAAAAATCGTGGCATAAACAATCTTGACGGCGTTAATATGTATTTACCGTATACGTTTTATCGCGACGCAGACAGGCTCTTAACAATGTCGCCTGAGCATTGCCTTATGACATCCGGTAGCGGAATTGCCGCCGGCATAGCGCAGCTCGCCTACAGGACGGCGATATCGGATAAGTTAGACAGCTTCCTTAAGTTCGGAAGCACTTCAAATCAAACAAGCGGAGGTACGGCGGCTCTTCACGTACATATTCCCGTAACGTCGTATCAGACGGTCGATTATCTTTACGATGAAGCCACGTCGCGATATTACCGATATCAGTTTGACGGTCAAAAACATATCGACGGCGCGACGAACGAACAGCTTTCGTTTGATAATCTGCTGGTCGTATTTTGCAGTATGCACAGATTTGAAAACGATGATTATAACAGAATGTATGTAGAAACTCTCGGAGAGGGAAGCGGATATTATATCGCCGACGGAAAGTGCATCAACATTACGTGGAAAAAATCCTCGCATGAATCCCCGATCGTATATTACGACGAAGCGGGAAATGTATTGACTCTGAAAGCCGGCAAGACTATGGTCAATGTTTGCGACAGCAACACAAAGTCATACGTTTCGATGAATTACAATTGGTAAATTTGAAAGCGCGGCGAAGCTTCTGCTTGTCGCGCTTTTGACTTGGAAATATGAAAAATTCTCGAAAATTTATACGCCGCTATCGCTTGACAAGGGCATGGTTATGTGATATACTGTCATTGATCTCAGGGTCGATCGTTGATCGCGCCCTTGTGCCTCATACATTCGCACAGCCTCATATCCGAGTGTAAATTTTCAGAAAGGCGCATGATCCTATATCGTGCAACAGTATCTATGAAAACAGTAAAGATTCGCCTCGCAACAATTCAGAGCGTTCGCAGCTTTGTTGAGATCATAACGAGATATGACGTCGATGCAGATCTCTCCTCCGGAAGATATGTAGTCGACGCAAAGTCAATCATGGGCATCTTCAGCCTTGATCTTCTCCAGCCGATCGATCTTTCGATTCATTCTTCGGATGACGCGCTTACAAATAAACTGATCGGCGAGCTCAGCGAGTTTATCGTTGAGCAGTAAAGCTCCTTCTCGGAGCTGATTAAGCTTTGGCATAATAAAAATACTATTTTCGTGTGCAATATACGTTGCTCGAAAATAGTATTTTTTGTTTTTATTTGTTGGAATTTTGCTGTTCTTCCGAGCAACCGTCTTCGGCAGGAACGGATGTCTCGGGAGTATTATCGGAATCGTTGTCCGGAAGCGGATCGTCTTTGTAGAAAAACAGCGGTTTTGAAGGATCGTAGCTTTGCTGTTTTTTATAATATTCGAGATCGGTCGGCATGGCTTTCTTTTTGAGCCGCCGATCTATATGTTGCTTAAATATAGTCGCTATCACGGCGAACGCCGGGACTCCGAGGAACATTCCGGCTATGCCGAACATTCCGCCCGCGATCGTTATTGCGACGAGCACGCCGAGCGCGCTGAGACCGGTCGAATCTCCGAGTATATGCGGTCCGATAACGTTTCCGTCAAGCTGCTGGATTATTAAAATCAGTATCAGGAACAGAATAGTTTTGCCGGGGTCGGCAATAAATATAATAAACGCGCTGGGGATCGCGCCGATAAACGGACCGAAGAATGGTATCACATTAGTTACGCCGACGATCACGCTTATGAGCTGATAATACGGCATATCGAAAATTCCGAATACGATGAAGCTAATCAGCCCGATTATGAATGAGTCGATTATCTTTCCCGAAATAAATCCGCTGAATGTGGAATTGGTATATCTTGCGAGACTTATCGTATTCAGATATTGGCGGCGCGGTAAAAATGCCGATAGAGTTCTCTTTGCCTTGGCGATGAGCGACTCCTTTGCCATGAGAAAATAAATGCAGATAATTATTCCCATGACGATATTTTTCAGTTCAATAACGATATTTCCGACCTGCGACAGCAGATATGTTGCAACGGTTTGCAAAATATCATAGGAATTATTGATAAAGCCCTTGAGATTATCGGCAATCTTGGTAGCGTCGAGAAAATGAGACAGATTTTCGTACTGACCGTTAAAAAGCCAAAAGTTACGTACGAAATTGTCAGCCCATGACTGAGCCGCAGATATATATGTGCTGATCTGACTGACAAGATTGTTGTAGCTCAGCGTGACTTGGGGTATGATCAAAAATATGAAAAGAATTACGATGAGCGAGACGAACAGTCCTGTTATGATCACGGAGAGAACTCGCTTCAGCTTTGTTTTCCATGTTTTTTCGGTTTTGAATCGCAGTAGCTTGTTTTCCACGAATTTCATTACGGGATTGCACAGATAAGCGAAAGCGAAGCCGTAAATAAACGGAGATAATATGCTTGAGAGCCATGACAGGGCGGCGGGGAACTTTTCGATGTTCAGGAGACACATGACCGTCACGGTTGACAGCGCAACTGCGAGGACTATAAATATCAAAAGGAAAAGATATTTTTTATCCTTAAAGAAGGTTTTCATACTGAGCGTATAACCTTTCTGTTATTTAACAATTTATAAAATATTTTACAAAAAATCACTTATTATAATTATACACCGCAAAAATGCATAAATCAATGAATTATCTGAAAATTATTTTAAGTTGCAAATTGTTTTTTTTGGGTATGCCGCCTTGCGAAATACCCATTTAAGCCTTGACAAAATATTCAAAAGGGGTATAATTATATTGGTTAGCAATGTGCAACCGGAAGGAGAGATCAAATGAAGCATATTTATACCGTAGAGGGAATGAGCTGTGCTGCTTGTTCCTCATCGGTTGAGCGAGTTGTCGGGAAGATCAAAGGCGTAACGCGCGCCGACGTCTCGCTTGCCGCTAAGACGCTTATCTGTGAATATGACGAAGCTTTAGTTTCGGATAAAGATATAATTAAAGCTGTTAAGGGCGCGGGCTTTAAGGCGGCAGTCAAAGGTGAAGGCGCACAAGCTCCCGCTCAACAGAGCGACGAATTTACGCCTGTAAAGACGCGGCTGATAATTTCGATCGTATTTTTGATTCCGCTTATGTATATTTCAATGGGGCATATGCTTCATTTGCCCTTTACCGATATACTCAGCAGTCACAGAAATCCGATCCTGTTTGCGCTAACGCAATTTTTGTTGACTTTACCAATAATTTACGTTAACCGAAAATTTTATTTCAGCGGAATAAAGTCGTTTCTTCACGGGGCAGCAAATATGGATACCCTCGTAACGCTCGGCTCGCTTTCGTCCTTGCTGTACGGTATTTTTTCGATATATATGATCGGATACGCAGTGCAAAACGGAAATGCCGAGATGTCGCAAAAATATGCGTCAAATCTGTATTTTGAATCGGCGGCAATGATACTCACGCTCGTTACCGTCGGAAAATTTCTCGAATCGCGTGCAAATAAGAAAACGACGGCGGCGGTCGATCGCCTGAAGCAGCTCGTTCCGGATTCCGTAGCGGTAAAGCGCGACGGTAAGGAATTGCGGCTTCCCATAGCTGAGGTGGTCCTCGGCGACATCGTAATCGTGCGCGAAGGAGAGCATATTCCCGTTGACGGAACTGTTGTATTCGGCGAATCTACGGTGGACGCTTCCGCGATAACCGGCGAGAGCTTGCCGATAGACAAGTGCGTGGGCGACAGCGTCATATCCGCGTCGGTGAATTTGACCGGATATCTTGAGATCAAAGCGGAGCGCGTCGGAAGCGAAAGCACGCTGTCAAAAATTATCGCGCTGGTAGAAGAAGCCGGGGCGAGCAAAGCTCCCGCGGCTAAGCTTGCCGACAAGATCAGCGGTATATTTGTGCCGACGGTCATGAGTATTGCCGCAATCACCTGCGTGATCTGGATAATATGCACACGAGATTTCGCGATGGCGTTTCAATGTGCGGTCTCCGTCCTTGTAGTTTCATGTCCGTGTGCCCTCGGACTTGCCACTCCGGTCGCGATCACGGTTGCGATCGGCAGTTCCGCTTCGCACGGAATATTAGTTAAGGACGCGGCGGCGTTCGACGAGCTTGCGCTTGCGGATTATATTGTATTCGATAAAACGGGAACGGTAACTACAGGCGAATTAGCAGTCAGCGACGTTGCCGCGTTGACGGAGCGCGATGAGCTGCTTCGCAAAGTCGCCGCGGTAGAAGCGAAAAGCTCGCATCCTATCTCAAGGGCTATAGTTAAGGCTGCGGGCGGCGCTTCGGCTGATTGCACCGGCTTTGAAAGCACATTTGGCCGCGGGATCGCCGGATATGTTGACGGTACTCGCGTTTGTGCGGGAAACCGCGAATTTATGAGAGAAAACGGAGTTTTGCTCGATAAACTTGCATCTGATACCGATCGGTTTGAGAAAGAAGGAAAAAGCGTTATTTACGCGTCCTTTGACGGGGAGCTTGCCGGCGCGATTGCGCTGACTGATTCCGTTCGCGAGAATGCGCGGGAGACCGTAGAAGCTCTGCAAAACATCGGCAAGCGAGTTATTCTGCTGTCAGGCGACAGTAATGCTCGCGCGTCTGCTGTCGGCTCACAGCTTGGCTTTGACGAGGTGATATCGGAAGTTTTACCGAGCGAAAAGGAATCCGTGATCGAAGATCTGCGATCGGAGGGCAAGCGTGTTATAATGGTAGGCGACGGGATCAACGACTCGCCGGCGCTGGCCCGTGCAGATTGCTCGATCGCGATGGGAAGCGGAACCGATATTGCTATGGATAGCGCCGAGGTAGTTCTTTTGAACTCGGATATCGGAGCGATAGCGCGACTCATCGGCTACAGTAAGAGAGTCCGACGAAATATAGCGCAAAATCTGCTTTGGGCGTTTTTCTATAACGTGATCGGAATACCGATTGCCGCAGGCGTTTTGTATTTGCCGCTGAAGCTTCTTCTTTCGCCGATGATAGCGTCTATGGCGATGAGCTTAAGCTCGCTGTTTGTCGTAACTAACGCGCTGAGACTGTATAAAAACAATTGATTTTAAATTAAAAACCACGAAATCTCAATTTGACGTTTGTGACGCGCCATTGCTTCTGTGCGTATGTATTGTTTTTTTTGGCAGACTGTGGTAAAATAATCGCGGAAGTCCTGATCACATTCACATCATTGATCGAAAGGGGAGCATATAATGAAAAAAACGCTGTTCGGCATGATGGCGTTAATTGTTTTGATTGCTGCGACTCTGGTTTCCTGCGATAATCGAACCGGAAAGGCCGAGGAAAATGATTTGCCTGAGTAAATGTGTACGAGGATATTCAAAACGGTCTGGTGGGCGAAACAAAGCTTCTCGCGAGGCAAATGGCTGAATTTGTTCGCAGTGATGATGTTTTTATTGTATTTGACAGATGAAACCGTTCTAAATATTGCTTCTTCGTTTGCGCGGGCGGTAACGCAATATGAAGAACCTCTGAGTGCAAAAAGGTATATAATCGACCGAAACAGCCTCAGCGACAATCTTTCGGGCGGCGCTTTGTCACACGAAGAATTCATTGCATATTACGCAAGGCGATATCCTTCTTTTGTAAACAACAAATACGGTGTGAATACTGTTGTCGCCGCGACTCTCCTATCCGTAAACGCTGCGTATCCCAAGCCCGAAGATTTTAGCGGAGCTCAGATAATAGAGCTGAAGTATTCAGCAGATTTTAGCGTTTTTGCCCTCTATACTGAAACGGAAAACGAGACCGTTCAATGCGAGGTTTTTCCGATATTGGGAAAAATCGAAGAAAATGACAGCTTTCCCGAGTTTGCTTCTTTAGACAATATGGGGGCCACTTTTACATACAGCGAGTATAGCTGTGACACTACAGTCACCTGCTCGCTATCCGATTGCAAATTGCGGACCGGTAACGGTCTGAGCTCGGACGAACAGATTATATCCGCTGCACAAGACCTCATGCAATCGGTCGGAAAAAAGGCAAATTTGGCATTTTTAAGAATGATATTAACTCAGGAAGACGTGATTGCCAGATGCCTTTCGTGCAATGCTTACGATGACCTTACGCCATCGCACGCTATAGTTTTCTCTGATAATGATTTGTTTGAAATTTGCGGTTTGGATGTAGAAACCGTTCAAAACAGATCGCTTTTAGAAACAAAGCTTGCTCAAGATTTGTCGAGCAGAATTTGCAACGCGCTTGCGGATTCGGTGACCGTTGCGTCGCAATCGGTGATGAATGTTTCAACGTCATTTTTAATGAATAAAGATATTGATCCCGTTATCGTTTGCTTGCTATACGAGAACGAAGGTAACTATTTTGCCGGCATGGTGTCGATCTGTCCGGGCGGCAACGGCTGTGCTATTGTAAATGCATCTCCGCTTTGGAATCTAACTATTGTATATGACTTGGTTGGATTTTACGATGCGGGCAATGCGATCACGGCGTATTCCGAATCGTTGAATGCTTGGCTGATGAGCGGAAAATATATAAAAATCAATTAAAATATATTTATAGAAAGGATATTTAATCATGGAGTACAAGCTTAAGATCACAGGTATGCATTGCGAAAAATGCAAGGAGCGTTTGCTCGGAGTTTTGAAAAACGGGGGATTCTCAAAAGTGAATATTGACCTCGACAGCGGTGTGGCCGTTGTGAAAAAATTCGGCAAGGTCGACGCTTCACGCGTTGATGAACTCGTTGTCGGCGCAGGCTTCGGAGTTGAGAAGATATAACGGATAGTGACAAAAATAAATTTCCTTTAGGTATTGACAAATAACGACATTTTTGATAAAATCAATAGGTCATATTAAATTATCAGAGGAGATAAAGATGGCTAAGTTGGTTAGTTACAGAAACAGGAGCGTCACGCGCAAGATCGACGAGCTTGGCAGAATCGTGTTGCCGATAGATATGAGAAAAACTATCGGAATGGTACCCGGTGATGATGTCGAGATAACCTGCGAGGATAGTGTTATCACTCTTCGTAAGCTTACGCCGAGCTGTGTTTTCTGTGGAGATAGAAATGAACTCTATCAGATCAGTTTGGGCTATGTTTGTCCCAAATGCGCTGCCAAGATAGCTGAGGAGCTGTCCGCAGACTGACAATATTTCGAAGAAGCGGCAATTTTTGACGGTAAGTCGAAAATTGCCGCTTTGCCGTCTCAATGTTTACCGTTTTACTTGACAAAATCATTGACGGTATGATATTATTATATAGTAGATGTATTAATGTAAGATCATAGCTCCCCGTATTCCGAAGATTTATGTTATCAGCGGAAATGTGCGGGCTTGTTGAAATAACGGAGGTATATAATGTCGGAAACCGATATCTATAAAAAGCTCGGCGCGTCAGCCACGAAGGACGAAGTTCATGCAGCCATAAAGAATCAGTCCGAGGGCGTTTTCCCCGGTACGTTTTGTAAGCTGATCGCCGACATAGCGGGCGATAAAGATATGTGCTTTGCTATGCATGCCGACGGTGCCGGCACAAAAAGCACTCTTGCATATATAAAATATAAAGAGACCGGCTCGCTTGATCCGCTCCGTGATATCGCAACGGATTCAATGGTCATGAATATGGACGACCTTTTGTGCATAGGAGCGACTGGCGGATTCGTAATGTCCAATACGATCGGCAGAAACGCGCATCTTGTTCCCGGTGAGGCTATCGCCGCGGTGATCGAGGGCTACGAACGCTTTATTGAGAATATGAAAAAATTCGATATTGATATCACGATGTCGGGCGGCGAGACCGCAGATGTCGGAGATCTTGTCGGAACGCTCATCGTGGATTCGACATTTTGCGTCAGACTTCCGCGCAAAAACGTCGTAGATTGCGCAAATATTCGGCCGCACGACGTTATTGTTTCGCTCGATTCATTCGGTCAGTGTTCGTATGAAGCTAAGTATAACGCCGGTATGGGCTCTAACGGCCTTACTGCGTCACGCCATTTGCTTCTCTCGCACAAATACGCGGATAAATATCCTGAAACTGTTGCAAACGGACTTGACTCTGCATCGGCATATACCGGCGCATATTCGATCAATGATATTTTGCCGGGAACCGATATTACCGTAGGAGACGCGATCCTGTCGCCGACAAGGACTTATGCACCGCTCATTCGCGACGTGCTTGATTCCAAGCGCGACCGCATACACGGCATTATCCACTGCACAGGCGGAGCGCAGACAAAATGCCTCAATTTCGGAAATTCGCTTCATTACGTGAAGAATGCTCTTCCGGATATTCCGCCGCTTTTCAGGGAGATAGAACGTCTGTCGGGTATGTCGCGCGCCGAAATGTACCGTGTTTTCAATATGGGAGCGAGAATGGAGCTTTTCACCGACGAAGCTACCGCTGACTTTATAATCTCCGCGGCGAAAAAATACAATATCGGTGCAAGAGTATCCGGATATACGGAAGCTTCCGAAGGAAAAAATACACTTACAATAACCGATAAAGACGGTAAATACGAATACAGTAAATAAAAACTGAGACGGGGTGTGAACGTGAGAAACAGGATTTTGGTTGTCGGTTGCGCCAATATTGATTTTGTTCAGAGAATGAGGCGCTTGCCGTTTTCAGGCGAAACAACGATTGAAGAAGCGGGCTACAGCTATATGCCGGGCGGCAGCGGTTCTGTCACTGCGGTCGCATTTTCACGTCTCGGAATGGATACGATCTTGTGTACGCGTGTCGGCGGAGATTCAAACGGCGTTCGCCTGCGCAGGATATACGAAAACTTGAATATTGATTCCCGCTTCGTTGTATCGGATACAAAGCACTCCACGGCTCTTGCTTCGGTTTTGCTTGAAGATGACGGTAAGAGCAGGACGATCATATATCCCGGCGCCACCTCGCGTATCTGCCGCGCCGATGTCGAGGAGGCGTTTACGACATATCCCGACGCTCTGTTTATGGCGCTCAGCACGCCGGATGACGCGGTGATGGCGGGCGTTGAGTTTGCCCGTGACAACGGCACTCCGGTATTTATTGACGCCGATCAGATCGGTTCCGATTATCCGGTTGATAAGCTCGGCAGAGTTGAGGTGTTTCTCGCAAACGAGACCGAGGCTCGCGTTATATCCGGAATTACTCCGTCTAATGCTGAGAATTGTCTCAGGGCGTGCATTAGGATATCCGGTATGATGGATGTTAAGCACATCGTTCTCAAGCTCGGTGAACGCGGCTCGTATGTATACGACGGCAAATATTATCATATAATACCTCCGTGCAACACTCATCCCGTTGATACGACTGCCGCCGGCGATGTCTATTCGGCTGCGCTGACGTATTGGTATTTGAATCGCGGAGATATTTATGCCGCGGCGCGTTTTGCGACATATGCTTCCGGACTTTGCATTTCACGGCAGGGCGGATATACCTCGATCCCGAAGCTCAGCGAGATCAAAAACTATATAGAAGCACTCAAAGCGCATAAGACGGCGGCAAAACAGCCTGACGGCAACGAATGAAGCATGGCCGCTTCGCCGCGTGTTATTTTTCAGAAAAAATTAATAATTAATATTAAATTATGCCATTGCATTTTCAAAAAAACGTGGTATAATATTGATAATAAAAAATGTAAGGAGAAATAAAAATGTTTTGGTGCAAAAAAGAAGTTAAGAAAACAAATCCGCTCAAGGTAATCGCCGTTGTTGTCGGTGTTATTGCCGGAATCGCCGCTGTTCTTGCTGTTGCATATACTTTCTTCAAGAAGTATTTCAAGATCACGTTCGAGTGCGGAGATTGCGATGATTGCTGTGACGATTGCTTCGACGATGAAGATGAGACTCCCGAAGTTGACTGCTGCTGCGACGATGATTGCTGCTGCGACGAGGCTGACGAGACTGATACAGCTGAGGCTGCTGAATAATTTAACAGACTTATCAGACAGATCGCAGGTATACTGCGGTCTGTTTTGCTTTATTTGAGGGGGGAAGCGGCTTTTGGCAGTTGAAAGAAGCGGGATATTTGTTAGGGTGTTGGCCGATGAGCATAATGACGCCGTTGCCGATATGACAAAGGCAGTGCTTTCGCTTTCGGGCTTTTCATTATCCGATTCTAACCGTTTCGATTGCGCTGTTATTATTATCGATTGCGCTGTCGAGCTTGACGCGATAAAGCGAATATGCGCTTCCTGTAATGTGATATTCGTTTTGTCGCATGATTCCGAAACGCTTCGGTATGCGGACGAATTAGGCTTTGCGGCGATCCAAATGCTGTATTCTTTCGACGATCTGGTGGCGGCGATTGCTTCGAGTTTTAGCGGAGCCGACGGTACAGAAAGTAAGCTTGAAGTCGATCTCGTCGACAATATTGCGATATTGAAATCGGCGCAGGTCAAGCTTACGCCAAGCGAGGCAAAGATACTTGCGCGACTGGCTGATGGAAGGACGGAGACTGTCGCCCGCGGCGCGCTGCTCGATTCGATCGGCGGAGAAGAAACGTCAAACAAGCTTGACGTGCATATTTCCGCCCTTAGGAAAAAGCTTCGAGAGCAGTTCGGTGTAGAGTTGGTGATGGTCAGAGGGCAGGGCTGGAAGCTCAGCTATTGATGGAGGTACATATGAAAAGCATAAAACCGGGACGCGGACCGTCAATGTTCAGTGGCTTCGTTGGAATATTTATGATCGGCTTCGGAGTCGTTTGGACGGTGATCGCCGCTCAAATGAGTGCTATTATAGCGCTGTTCGGAGTTTTTTGGACGCTTATTGCCGTTGCGATGACTGTATACAATTTCCGAAATGCCACGGGAGAAAAGCGTTATTCGATATATGATATTACCGATTCCGGCGAGGAAGACGATCCTTTTAACGAGCGTTTCGGTGGTGAACGAGACGGCAAAACTAAAAGTGAGAAGCAGAATAAATATTGCCCGTTTTGCGGAAGCGCGGTCAAGGATGACTATCAGTTTTGCAACAACTGCGGCAAGAAGCTTCCGTAGATCTAAGTATATCTTCTGCTTCGGGCATATGACGATCGCAATCAGCTTAATATAGGCAGGTGTTGCTTTTTATGGACAGATCGAAAATAAGACGTGATGCATTTAATTTCTTCGGCTCCGTAGATGAGCGGATTCATACAAAGTTCTTGAATATTTGCGGCAAAACGGGAAGATACGACGTGCCGAATGAACTGTTTCAAAGACGGACGCCAAGAAAGAACAGAGCGTTGATCTCCTGGAAACATGTTAGAGCTAACCGATTATCTGTCAGCCAGCTTGAAACGTTTTTCGGAGGCGTGGTCGTTGAGTTTGTAAATGAAGATTATTTTCTTGAGGAAAACCAATCCGATCCGCTCTTTATTGAATTGAAAAGCAGGATCGGCGGAGACGAGCGAGTCTCTGCTATTATTACTGTGCGCTCGGAATCCGGAAGCTCATCTTCCGCAGTTCAAAGAGAATGTTTTGCGCGCCTGATAGACGATACGCCGGTAATGTATAAGGGAGAAAATATCATACTGAACGGCGATAATTACCGCGAGTATATTCTCAAGCGAGACAGAAGCAGCGGTACAGGAAATGAAAGCTGGTCAGGCTTCTTATATGTCTCGATCCGCGGCGGTCAGCAGGATACCATTGAGACTCATGCCGGCGAGAAGCTCCTCCTTTTCAATCCAGCATGCGAGTATGCAAACGCGGACGTATGCCTCGACATAGATCTTGTTATGACTTATTATGCTTTTTGCAGTATAGCTCCGGAAATATTGAATGAAGAAATGAGAGTTCGGTATTTCGCGATAATGAGGGAGCTGAAGACGGCGCTTGCGGAATCATATTACGATTCTCCCGCTTATACCGGCAATCTTCTCAGCTATTGCGATGATCATCCGAGTGTAAAAATGATTGCAGGTCAGCTTACCGATCCGATACAGGTGGAGCCGATATATATTTCGGATTTTGCAATAGATAATCAGGAGGAGCTGAGAAAGCTTGATCTTACGCACGACGAAGCGGTGAACATGGAGAAATATTACTGGGATCGAGCAAAGCAGTGCGTGCTGTCTGCGGCAAGGCCTACTAATATATTTTGGTCAAGGCATCTCTCAAATATGATGCAACAGAATTTTTCTCTTTCGCAGTATTTTGAACATGAGAAGGAAATTGTGCGACGTAGAGAAGCGCTGTTAAACGATCAATAAAACGTATATAAAATAATAGCTGAGTGCATTTTTCCAAAACAACTCGAAATTGAGCTTGAAAAAGGGACGTGACTTTATGAAAAAGTTATGGTTAGTATTGTCAATCGCTTTTATTGTGCTGACATTTGCCGGCGCCGCCTTTGTTATACTATCCGATGGGACGAAAAATGCCGGATATGCAGTCATTCCTATGTTGCTCGCCTTGGCTTGTTTAGCCGGTTATCAAACTAAATAATCGAATAACTGACCGCCGGTCGCAATTTATCTGCGAAAATTCGGCGGTCTTTTTCTACATATTATTGGAATATAAAAACATCCGCACCGTTTCAGTGCGGATGCAATACCGTTTTTACAATTTGTTTATTTCAATGCCGTTATCCTTGCCGATATCGGATATTAGATCGGTGTATTCTTCGCACAGCTCAATCCCTAAAGAGCTTACCCCGCATTTACTGCAAGCTATGAGCGTAGTGCCTGAGCCTGCAAACGGATCGAGAACGATATCGTCGGGAGATCTTGTAAACACTTTTGCAACGAAAGCCGGTATATCCTCAGGAAACGGCGCGGTGTGACCGAGTGTATTTTCGCCTTTACAGTTGATCTTAATGACCGGAGAGAACGGCGCAATGTTCGTTTTCCACGCAATCGGAAGCCTGTCTATGGCATTTTCGGATACTATAGCGCTTGCGCCGGGCTTTTTGAAAATAAACATATGCTCATATACATTCATTGGCTTCTGGTAATACGGAGTGAATTTTCCGTCGTTTTTTTGACGGTTGCTTTGCGGATTGCCTTTATCCCAAAGGATATTATCGAGAAGCTCAAAGCCCGCGTTAATGAATAAGTTGATCGTATATGCGCCGAGCAGGATGCGTTTGTTGCCCATATTTGAACGGACGACCGTGTTTTCGTTTCCGCAAATATCTCCGATATTGTATAGATATATTCCGCCGGGTTTTAATGTCCTGTAGGTTTCTTTGATGATATCATACATATCTGATAAGTACAGATATAGATTTTCCCACTGCGAATACAGACGCGCGTTATAATACGGTGGCGATGTGACTGCGGCTGTGAAGGTGTCGCCGTCTATTTTCGATAGGATATCGCGGCTGTTTCCGTGTATCAGCATTGCGCCCGAAGTTGCGTGTAGCGCTTGATTAAGCGAGCCGTCAGACTGCACAGCGATATATGCGTGCTGATCTAAGTAACGGTTTATGTAATCTCCGCCGTGGAAATATCGCTTAAATTCACCGTTGAGTGCTTGTATTTTATATATTTGCTCCGGCTGAATTATGTGCGGCACTCTGCTTAGTTTTTTTATTTCTGCACCGGCGCTCACGTCGGAATTTACAAAGAGAACGTTGTCCTGATCAAATGAATAGTATTTGACCAACATATCATAGATGTCCGATTTTGAGGCGATATCGGCAATATCTCTGCGCCAAAGCTTTATCAGCTCGCGGGAGATCTGATCGTTTTCTCTGCCGGACTCAAAGCTGAGTTGCATAAAATTCGATTTTTTGGAATACCGTTTACCGCGATTGGATTTGCTGCGGGAAGGGCACAGCGGATTTTTACATTCCCAGCTTCTCAGAGCGATCTCCGGAAATGAATTTCCGCTTATTTCAAGTCCGGCGCAGTCGGGGCAGGGAATCTTCCGATCATCATGCCTGTATTTGTTAAATACCAGTACGATCTGACAGCAGTTTTCAATAAAAGAAATTTCTTTATCTTGAGGATACGAGCCAGACCTTACTGCGATACAGTCGGAAAACGTATAGCCGTACCACACCTTGTCAAAATCGAGCAAAAGCTTGCTGAGCGTCTCGTGATCTACGTCTAAAATTTTTCTCAGCGCCTGCATATCGAGCGTTCCCGCGTAGTAACCGGAAAGCGCATTTTTTTGTTCGGCGGTCAGCTCGATTCCCAAGTATTCACATTTATCAAAGCTGAGCTGCTCCGGACGATAGAATTTTCTATGCTCGACGGTGGGAATAAAATGCTCTGCATATATTCCTATGTAGCTGTACAGTAGCCACTTAAGGTTCTTGCCTTGTTTTGTGTAGATATTGTCAATATTAATTGCAAGCGCGTGGTGATTATCTAAAACTCTGTACGAATGATACAGGAGGGAAAGAACGCGGTCGTAGAATTCTACCTCGTTTTCGCTGTTATCATACAGCAATTGATCAATATTAATAAAAACAAGCCCGAAGGATTCCGTATCGTATTTTTCAAACGGCGTTCCTTTGCCGGAAGCTCGATTCATTACTTTTTCAAGGCGATTTTCGTTTGAGTCTCTTTGCAAAGCCTTTGATAGCAACTCGCCGTATTTTTGTGAGAACAGCGCGCGCGCATTGTTTTCGGGAAGCTGTTTATTGCTCTTGCAAAAATCCGAAAGCTCAGCTTGCTCGGCTGGGGCAAGCTCTTGCGCTATGAATTTTGCGTTATATTCGTATATATCGAGAAGTGATAATTTACCGCTGCCGAAAATGGCGTTAAGCCGCGAATAAAGCCCCTGAATATAATCGTGAAGCTTGGAGCTGTCACCGGACGCGACAGCTTTATTCCAATTTTCGATAAATCTTTCTGTTGCCACTCTTGAAAGATCTTCTTTTTCTTTATTAAGAATAGCAAATAATGTTGCGGTATCTGCGTCTTCGTTGGAGATGGCGGAAGCGAGAAGTTCTACCGATTCTGCGTCCCCGTAATCCAAATAATGCTTGATCAGCTCTTTTTCGTATCGACCGATCGCCGAGTATTTTTTAGCAATACTTTCGGCGCATTTTTTTACTTTTTCGGAATTGAGCGCATATGTGTCAGTCAAAATATTAAAAAGCGCGATTTTTCCTTCCGCGAGGCTGGCGTCGATGCCGGCCGGATCATGCGCTTCACCAAGCTTGTCACGGAAGGCATATGTGTCGCGGTCGAGCGGAAGCTCTTGTAAAAACGCGAAAATTATGTCGATCGTATTCACGTATGATTTCCCTCCGTTCCATGTTGTAGGCGCGTGAAATAAACAACGCGCTCGTCCTACTATCGCTCAGCGATGGTCTAACACAGATAATTATACTATGAAATCGCGCATTTGTCAATGTCAGTGTGACACGGGGCAATGTTAATATAAATACGCTCCGTTTTT
>CAYXNQ010000017.1:0-15967 GCA_964466545.1 uncultured Lachnospiraceae bacterium
GGATCGACAATCGCACAAATTATTCCAGGATAATCAATATTACAATGCAATTATACATCAATTACTTTAATATGTCAAGATTTGAATTGGCAGCGCATAGAAGTTAAAAGAATATTTTTCTATTGACAATCAGGAGCGGTAATGGTAAAATAATATTGTTATATTACTGACGGAAGTGGATAACCACATGGAGTATAACCGATGTTTGCCGACCGTCTGGGCGTCCTTTGTCCGGAGTGTCGGTTTTTGTCTTTCCGGAGAGGTTTTACGATTATTATTTTAACGGAGGAATTATCAAAAATGAAAAAAAGAGCGATCATCAGCTTGACCGACAAAACCGGAGTGGTTGAATTTGCACGCGGGCTCATTAAGCTCGATTTTGAGATCATCTCTACAGGTGGAACGGCAAAGGTTCTTTCCGACGCAGGTATTCCTGTGATTCCGATCTCAGACGTTACCGGTTTCCCCGAATGTCTTGACGGACGTGTAAAAACGCTTCATCCGAATATCCACGCAGGAGTACTCGCGATGCGCAGCAAGCCCGAACATATGCAGCAGCTCGCAGAGCTCGGAGTCAATACGATAGATGTCGTCGCTATCAATCTTTATCCCTTCAAAGCAACATTGATGAAGGAAAACTCCACTCGCGAAGAAATGATCGAAAATATTGATATCGGCGGTCCCACACTGCTCCGCGCCGCTTCCAAAAATTACACAGACGTAACTGTCATAGTAGACCCTTCCGACTATGAAAAAGTCCTCGCAGAGTTTTCCGAAAACGGAAACACCTCTATAGATACACGACTCAAGCTCGCATATAAGGTCTTTGAACACACCGCCGCGTACGATGCTTTGATCGCATCTTATCTGCGCCGCGAGACCGGCTCGTCGCTTTTCCCCGAAAAACTGACTCTTACATTCGAGAAAGCACAGGAAATGCGCTACGGGGAAAACCCGCATCAAAACGCTGCTTTCTACCGCGAGATCGGTAAGGAATTTTCCGGCACTATATCCGCCGCAAAACAGCTTCACGGAAAAGAATTGTCATTCAATAACATAAACGACGCAAACGGCGCGCTCGAAACCATCAAGGAATTCTCCGAGCCTTGCGTAGTTGCACTTAAGCACGCAAATCCCTGCGGAATCGGAGTTGCGGATACAATATACAACGCATACGTAAAAGCTTATGAGGCAGATCCGGTATCTATATTCGGCGGAATCGTTGCGGCAAATCGCGAAATCGACGCCGCTACGGCTAATGAGATTGCAAAGATCTTCATTGAAATCGTCATCGCTCCGTCATATTCCGATGAGGCTTTGGAGATACTTGCCCGCAAAAAGAACATACGCATTCTGACATTGCCGGATATTGCTTCACCCTCACCTGCCGATATGCTCGATTACAAGCGCGTAGGTGGCGGCCTGCTCGTTCAGGAAGCCGATAATTGCGTCTACGACGAGGCAGAACTCAAAGTAGTAACCGATGCACAGCCGACGGCTGAACAGTTAGCCGATATGGAATTCGGCATGAAGGCGGTCAAGCACACCAAGTCAAACGGCATCGTGCTTGTCAAGGACGGCGCTACAGTCGGCGTAGGCCCCGGTCAAACCAACAGAATCACAGCACTTGAGATCGCGATCAAATATGCCGGCGATAAAGCTAAAGGCTCTGTCCTTGCGTCCGACGCATTTTTCCCGTTCTCCGACTGCGTTGAGGCTGCCGAAAAAGCCGGCATCGCGGCGATAGTTCAGCCGGGCGGCTCTATTAGAGACCAAGATTCGATAGATTATTGCAATAAAGTCGGAATGCCGATGGTATTCACCGGTAAGCGCCACTTCAAGCACTGATCGCACAATACGAAACCTGATTATATAATCAAGCAGCTCCCCGCAGTAGTGCGGGGAGCCGTTTTTTTCGATTTTTCCGCTAACGCCGGTCGCACGGAGCGTATTCTGGAATTTTAATTATACAAAATTATAAATTAATTGCCGTAGATATAGACATTTCGAAAAAAATGTTGTAAAATACGTTAAACGCATATGATTCCATAACCAAAAATTGAGGAAAGCTTATCATGACAAAGTCTACGCTTTCGCGTACACGCAATACAAAATATAGAAAAACTGCCATATTGAAATCGGCATTTATATTCTTCTCTGTTGCCGTATTTATAGGTATTCTTGCTTTCAGCGCCTCGGCAGACGAGGAGATTTCGATGTATGCGTCTCTCGCAGAGCTCACAGAAATGCCGGAAAACAGAACCGTGATAGATCCGCTTACAACGGCTACCTCCTGGACTTCCCCCGATAAAAGCGCGAGTATAGCTTCTGAAGGCACCGCAAAGATCTCTATTACTCCCTTTGAAAGTGCCGGAGACTTCGGCGGTATATTGCCTGTGGCTGCATCCCGCGCCGAAGAGATACGTTCAATGACCGATATATGCCTTAATGTGCGGCTCACGTCTTCGGACCAAGATCACAAAATCCGATTAACTCTAAACACTGACGAAAGCTCGATTACATACAGTGCTGTCATTCCGAGCGGAGAGATATATTCGCTCTACGCTCCGCTCGACCGCTTGGCTGGCGGAGAGACACTGAAATCCATTGAAATTCGTGTATCGGATAATGATTCGCAATGCACAAGATTTGAGCTTCTCGATCTGTTTGCCTATTCCGACCATAACGCGAGTAACGCCGAAAGATACTCATTTTCTTCATTTTCCGCGCTTGAAGGTGGCATGGCGAGAGCGGAAGGCTCGATAGCCCTTATCGCCGGAAAAAGCGATTCGGCGGCAGTGTACGGAATAGCGGCATATAACGATTACTCTGTATCCGGTGATATAATCGGATATTCATTCGATATAACGGTTTATCAAAATGCGGTCATGTCCCTGTTTGCCGATTACGGAAGCGGCGAGATAGAGGTATCTACGCTAAATCTGTCACCAGCAACTCGCAATTATTATTTTATTCTCCCACAAGCTCATCCGAGAGCCGTCAGGATCAGCATAAAATTCGAGGAGCCGAACGGTGAAGCGATAGTGAGCTCGGTGAAGTATATGCAAGACGGCATATCAAGTGAAATTTTCGAATACGATTCCGTCGCTCGTATAACCGAATTACAATATGACAGTACAAATGAAAAGCTCGTGATAAACGGCACGCTTCCGAGCGATACTGTAATTGAACATATAAATGCCGAAATCGGTCTGTTCGCCTTTCATATCAACGAGAGCGAATACAAATTCGACGCTGAGCACTTGATTGTAAAATCTAAAATATCCACAAAATTTGATTTTTCCATAGACGCTTCGATTCTCCCGCGTGATTTTGCAATTTGTCGATATACGCTTGTAATTTTGGATCACACGGATATAATACCGATATCAGATCTGATGTTTCCGGATCTGCCGAGCGGAAACAGCTCATTTTACGGTTCAAAGATTGCATTGCACGGCGGTTCGCCAACAAACGCATTTGAGGCAAATGCCGCGAATGTGATCGTAGATATATCATTGCCACTGCTGGTCGGCGGAGACGAGCTGTACAGAACCGGAACTCTCGTCACGCACGGCACGAAATATTACTATCTGAACAAAAAGTATCTGAACGAGCTTGAGACTCAAATGAAGCTTTACGATGCACTTGGTATCTCAGTATATTTTCGACTTCTGATAGACCAGGATATGTCCTCAGACAAGACCGGCTCGCTTTCATACGGCGGAACGGAAAATGCCAAAATGTATGCCGTCAACATTGATGATCCCGACGGAGAAAATCTGTTTTTGGCGTGTGTCGAATATATTTCACGTGAATTTTCATCAGTCAAGGGATTTATTTTAGGTTCGGCAATCGACAGTCGCGAGCTTAATTACTTATTCGACGGTGCAACACTTTCTCAAATCGCGGAAAATCACGCAAAGACACTCGCCATGCTCTACAAAACTGCCGTGTTGTATGCGCCGAACATTTCGGTCTATACCCCTATTTCCGACGAATCTTCGAGTAGCTGTCATGCTGTCGCTCTCGTGTCGAGTGCTCTTGAACGGTATGGCGACATCGCCTGGTCCTTGTTGATCGAATCGTCGTATTACGATGAAAAAATCGCAGATCGCTCCGAGCTGATATCTGAACAGATCTCTATGATAGCTCCTACCTCTCCGTATAATATTGCGGTTCTGTGGCAAGTGTCTAAAACCGCCGATGACAAATTATCGGATATTTACAGCTCTGCGTGTACAAGTAACGATTCCCCGCTCGTTTCCGCATATTTTATCTCTCTCGAAAGCACGTCATATTCAGCCGGATTATACGATCGCCTAAAATACATAATATTAGACGACAGCCGAATAACTGAATCATACAGTGCGGTCGCTGACATTCCCGATTTCAACGGCAAATACACCATATGGGATTTCAGATCGGAATACAGTACTCTCGGTTGGTTAAACGGAGGCGGTTGCGCTTCATTAAATTCACAACGCGCAGAAGACGGGCTGCGTTGTCTGTCTGCGAAGCTTATATGCAATGCCAATGGAGGTTTCGACGGCATGGTGCTTTGCACGCTTCCGGATAATTATTCGCTTTCCTATTCTCCAGTTGTTGCAATTGAATTTAGTATATCGGGACTTACCGATAGTGCCGAGTTGACCTTGACCTTCGGAGACGGCGAACGACGAGCAGAATATACGGCAACAGTCACAGCCGGATCGCGCATGACACTATACTGTGACCTTTCAAAATATTCAGCCATACATTCTATTGAGTATGTAGCAGCCCGCGTCGCAGGCTACGGAGAAGATGTAAAAATGGATATTTATTCGGTTTCGGTAGCCAGCAGATCTCTCAACGATAACGAGCTTGCAAACAAATTTTCCGGCTCCTCAAGCGATCAGCTTACAAGCGAACACAAAAAGACGGCAAATTCGGCAATTGTCGCATTTTGCGTTGTCGTACTTGCTTTGACCGGAGTTGTATTTGCTCTGCTGTCAAAAAACAAATTTGATAATAACAGCTCTTCAGCTAATGAAAATAATAGAAAGAAGGTAAATTAATATGTACGAAACAGAAATTAAACAGGCGCGCGAAGCGGTCTGCGAGCTTTGCGACATCGCAAAATTAAAGTCCGGAGATATCATGGTGATCGGATGCTCATCAAGCGAAATATCCGGCGGCGTTGTAGGTCATGCATCGAACTACGAGGTTGCGGAAGCAATATTTTCGGCAATCTCTTCCGAGCTAAAAAGCAGAGGCATATTTCTTGCGGCTCAGTGCTGCGAGCACCTGAATCGCGCTATAATAATCGAGCGTGAGGCATACGAAGGCAATGATGAAGTAAATGTAGTTCCCCAGCCGAAAGCCGGCGGTTCTTTTGCCGCGGCGGCATACAGACATTTTGAAGATCCGATCGCCGTTGAGCATATTAAAGCTAACGCCGGTCTCGATATCGGAGGCGTCTTGATCGGAATGCATCTCAAGGAAGTCGCGGTCCCCGTCCGTCTTTCAGTTTCAAAGATCGGAGAAGCAAATATAATAGCAGCCCGCACCAGACCGAAATTTATCGGCGGGGCACGGGCTGTATACAATGAAGAACTTCTCTGATATTAAATTATTTCTTGTTCTCTTTAGGCTTAACGCCGAAGACTGAAAGCAAACGGAAGTTATTAAATCCGAGTATATATGCAATGCATGAAACGAGCAATGCCGGAAGGATGATTAGCGAATATGCGAATATGTTATTCGGCATATACAGCTGAACAAGACCGAGGTACATTGACTCCCAAAGCAGGATCAGCGTTTTTGAAATTCCGGCGAGATTGCCCGCCCACTCCCACTTAAACGGAAGCGATGTAGAACCGAATATCGTACCGATATAAACGAAAAGCGAAAGGACGATATTCGGAACATTCGCAAAGAACGATATCTTAAGACCGTTAAAGAGCGATCTTTTCGCCCGTCCGGAATCGACGCGTATTCTTTCGCGCGCGCCGCAATCCCACAGCAACGTATATATTAGGCAAAGGTAGAAAAGCACGGAGAACACGCTTGTTATCAAAAACAGCGTATCGTTTTTTGCCGAAGCTGCCGTCATTGCCAACATAATTCCGAGAAATGCCGCGCCGAACTGATACATGATGCATTTTCCGATGATGGATTTATTCTGCGCCCAAAATAACTTCATAAACTTGATTACCTCACGATTATTTGATTCATTATATTTTATCGCAAAATTATGTCCCCATATAGTCATATTTTTGAACATTTCAAAAAATAGCTGTTAAGACAATTAAAATTTCAAGGTTTTAGGTCGAAAAAATGGATTACAAGGCTAACGATATATCACACTACCCTGCGATTCTGCGCGAATTTGCGTCGTATAAGCTCACGATCCAGGGATGCAGCAAGAAAACCGTCGATGAGTATCTTCTTGATCTGCGCACATTCACAAAATATATTCTCCTTCGCAATAACGATGTCGATACAACTTATGAAAATCTCGAAAGCGCCGATATATCTACGGTAACTCCGGATTTTTACGCTAATATAACTACGCTTGATATATATGAATTTTTATATTATATCGGAGATGAGCGTGGCAATGAAAGCGCGGCAAAATCGCGTAAATTATCTGCAATCAAGGCGCTGTATAAATTTTTAACCGTTAAGCGAAATTACTTTGAGAATAATCCGGCGATAAATATTGAATCGCCGAAGAATAAACGTCAATTGCCGAAATTTCTGACTTTAGACGAAAGCGTTGCACTTTTGGCAGCTGTAAAAAACGATACCGATTCAAAAACACGAAAACGCGACTTTGCCATCATAACTTTATTTCTAAATTGCGGCATGCGACTTTCGGAGCTTTGCGGAATTTCGATAGGCGACATCGACGATTCAATGCAATCGCTTCGCGTTCTCGGCAAAGGCTCAAAGGAGCGAATCATCTATTTGAACGACGCCTGTCGCGATGCGCTCAAAGAGTATTTGCCCGAACGGATAAAGCTTGCGGAAGAAGCGAAAAACGAGACCGCGCTCTTTCTTTCGTCACACGGTCGCAATAACCGCATCAGCGTAAAAACGGTTCAGTGGATGGTGTACAAATACCTTGATCGCGCCGGACTTCAATACAGACACCTGTCAACGCACAAATTGCGGCACACAGCCGCTACTCTTATGTATCAGACCGGAGAAGTTGATATCAGGACGCTTAAGGACATACTCGGTCATGAGCAACTGACTACCACGCAAATATATACGCATGTCAGCGATGAGCAAATGAAGGAAGCCGTGGATAAAAATCCGCTGGCCAATATCAAGATCAACAAAGCATCAGATGATTCCGAAAATTAGATGTTATGTAACATTTTTTGCGTTTTAGTTGATATTGAGCATTATGTGTGATATAATATATTAGTTGATGCGCCTCGTTTGTTACATATAGTATACATACGAAACTGAGCGCGAATTTTTGAAAAGGACGTAACGGTAAAATGACGAAGCAACGTCTGGCGGTCATAGGGCTCGGTAATATGGGAAGCGCAATTATCCGCGGAGCGCTTGAAGCGGGAGCGTGTCTTCCCGACGAAATATTTGTATACGACAGCAACACCGAAAAGCGCAACTCTTTTTCTGCGCTCGGTCTTAATATTTGCGAGAGCGTTGCTTCCTGTGTTTCCTCCGCCGACGCGGTATTGATTGCTGTAAAGCCTCAAAACATAAACGACTTGCTCTCCGAAATAAAAGAATATGCGCAAGAAAAGCTGATCATTACTATTGCGGCAGGTATTACAACCTCTGCAATCGAAGCCGCAATACCGACTTCGCGCGTCATCCGCGTCATGCCCAACACTCCACTTCTTGTATCAGAAGGAGTTAGTGCTATCGCGCGTGGCAGATTTGCGACCGAATCGGATATGCAATTCGTAAATACTATCTTTTCGTCAGCCGGCGTCGTTTTTTCCGTTGACGAAGCCCTCCTTAATCCGATAACTGCGTTAACTTCAAGCTCCGTTGCTTTTTTTGCACGTGTTATCGGTGACATGAATAAATGGGCAAAGACAACAGAGCTGTCTTGCTTCTCCGAAAAAGAACTTACCGAGATGGTCGCTCACGTCGCGATCGGTACTGCAAAGCTCCTGACAAACAAAAATATGACCACTGATGAGCTGATACGGGCGGTAACTTCCCCCGGTGGCACAACGGAGCAAGCAAACCGCGTATTTGATGAAAAGAATATCGCCGGAATATTTGCCGAAGCGATGGACGCCTGCCTCGCGAGAGCAATATCGCTGTCCTCAAAAGAAAGTGAATAAATATGGCAGATTCCGAATATTACTTTTAATAAAATCTATATTCGGAGTCTGCCATGACCGATATTTCAAATATTAAATTTCCGCGAGCGCGAATAACAGTATTTTTTGTATCAATTAGCGTCGCGGCTGTGCTCTCCGGCGCACTCGCCAATCTCGCTCTCGCCGAAAACAACTCGCTTATATACGTCACCAACCAGTTTTCACGCCAAGGCGGTCTTACTGATATTTTATTATCGCTTGCCGATCAATCCTCAAAGATCGCGTTTCAGTTACTTCTGATTTATTTGGCTGTGTATACGATGTTTTCGGCGGCGATAGCCTATTCCGTAATGCTATATCGCGGATTTTCGCTCGGTTGGTGCCTCGCCGCGCTCGCGTCAAGTAAATACAGCGTCGCCATTATTATATATCCCGTATTTTATTTTGCAGTCAATGTTATTGTAGCCGATATTTGTGCGGAAGCCGTGTTTTTTTCGAGCAAGCTAAAAAACTCAAGCATTACATCGGTGCGAGCAATTCCGTCTTATTCCGTAAAAAAATTCTCACACAAATATTTTTCGGTCTCGGCACTTGCAATGTTGCTCTCCGAGCTACCGCAGATCATATCGGCATTTATCCGCTGAGCCAACACGAAAGGATTCCCAAAAATGAGAGACGAAGAACAATTTGAACACGAAAGCAACGATAATTACGAACCCAAAAAGAAGAAAGAAAATTTCATGTCGCGGATAATAAACCGCGAGCATCCGACAGGTGTATCCAAAGATGAAGATCCTATTTTGAAAAATCCCGGCGTAGGTGGATTTTTCAAGCTTTTGAAACGAAACTTAAGCAGGCTTTTCTCGCTCAATCTTTATTTTGTATTCGGCAACTTCCCTATTTTTTTCTTTCTTCTGGCAATGAGCGGATATGTGTCGCATCACACGACCGCTCCGTATTTTCAGGCTGAGACGCTGTTAAGCGGTATAGCCAATATATCTCAAACTCCGGCTTCGCTTTCTCTTTCATCTCTGTTTTCGCTTCAATCTGAGGTCACGCTTCCGTCGGTGTGGACATATATCCTGTTCGGTCTTTCCCTGCTTCTTGTCGTAACATTCGGTCTCGTGAACATCGGAATCGTATATATACAGCGCAATATGATAAAGGAAGCGCCTGTGTTCATGTGGAGTGATTTCCTATATATCATACGCCGAAATCTTAAGCAAGGCTTGATTTACGGTATCATTGACGCTCTGCTGCTTGCGCTTATGGCGTACGATATAGTATTCTTTAACATAAACCTCGACGGATCAACCTTTAAGCTGATACTGTTCTTTATCGCTCTTTGCATAACATTGCTCTATTTGTTCATGCGCCCGTATATTTATCTTATGCTGATAACATTTGATCTGAGCATAAGAAAAATGTTCAAAAACGCTGTATATTTCACCGCACTGGGCATCAAGCGAAATCTTATGGCACTTCTCGGAACCATAGTGGTTCTTGCGATAAATTACTTTTTCTTTGCCGTTTACGTTCCGATCGGAATCATATTGCCGTTTATAATAGTTCCGTCATTGCTTTGGTTCATAGGCGTCTACTCCGCTTATCCGAAGATCAAGGAGATAATGATAGATCCGTATTACAACGAGGATGGCACTCCGAAAGCCGAGGCAGATGAGGATTAACGACTAATCGCTCTCGAGAAGCTCGCTGATAGTTACAAAGCTGAATCCGTTTTTTATAAGCGTTGGGATTATGACCTTAAGCGCCGCAGGAGTCGGCGATCTTCCTGAAACATAATCGTGCATCAAAATGATATCTCCGCTTTTTACCGTAGATATAACATATTCCGATATTTTTTCACTTGGCGTATGCGCCCAGTCGCGAGTATCCACCGTCCAGAGTATTACCGAGCTCCCGAAGCTTTGTGCACATAACAGCGCATTATCGCCGTATAGTCCTCCGGGCGGACGTATCAGCTTAGTATTGTAACCGAAATTTTCGCGTAACAACGTATTTGTCTTTTCGATCTCAGCGCTCATTGGCTTTATATTTCCGGAATTCATATAGATGTGACTGTAGGTGTGATTTCCGATCTCATGTCCGGCTTCTATTACGCGTTTTGTTACATCCGGATACTGCTCAACATTCTCACCGATAACGAAGAATGTCGCCGATATATTATATTGGGCGAGTATCGCAAGTATTTCGTCGGTGTAGCGAGGATGCGGGCCGTCGTCGAAAGTTAGCGCAATTTTCTTATCGCAGTTAGGCTTTGATGAATAGACGAGCTTGCTTTTTTCTATCGCAAGACATTCACTTTGACAAATCGAAGCCGCCGCAATTAAAGCCCAGAGCGCACTCACAATGCGCCGCAACAGGTTATTATATCCGTATTTTTGCATCTTTGATGTCTTCATGCGGTCAACTCATCCAGTGTTCCGAAGCGGTAACCTTCGCTTCTCCACCAACTTATCATCTCGCGCAGTATTGCCGCATTTGTAGCGGAAGTCGGATGCAAAAGTAGCACCATGCCGTTATGCGTACCATTCATCAGCTTCTCCTTTGCTTTTTCAGGTGACATTTGTTTGTTATTGTCCCAATCGGCATACGCAAAGCTCCAAAAAATCGTTTTATATCCGAGTTTGTTTGCAATTTTCAGGCTTTCCTCGCTGAACCGTCCTTCAGGCGGTCTGTAATATTTGCTCACCACTACACCGCATGAATCTTTGCAAGCTTTTTCAAGACGTTCAAGTTCGTCTTTGAATTCTTCAATACCATTTACACGACTCATATCTTTGTGTGACGCGGTGTGATTGCAGATCGTGTGACCGCTGTCTTTCATTTCTATCAAAAGCTCCGGATTTCGTTTTGCAACGTTTTCAAGAACGAAAAACGCTCCTGTGACCTTTTCTTCATCTAAGATGTCAAGTATTTTACCGACGTTGCCGTTCTCATATCCCACGTCAAACGTCAGATATATAACTTTATCGCTCTCGTTTCCTACATAGCGATAATCAACCGAATAACCACCGTAATTTTTAATAAACTCAAATTCCGGCGGCGGCAGACCGTTCCTTCCCTTCGCGCAGTACCAACTAAACGCTCCGTCGATTGCCGATGCTTTTATCGGCGCAAAAAACAAAGCGACAGCAAAAAATACACACAATATTCTGGCGAATAGTTTATTCACACTTTCATTCCCCCTATTAATTATAGAAATTTTTCATATCGTCGTATATATTTTTGACTCCGCGCTCATAATTACTCAAGTAATATTTCCCGACAATCGCTCATTTTGCGAATATTTCCGCAAAAATACATATTTAACACAACGCAATGTATATTTATACGCATTTTCGTCGTTTTGACAGTTGATTACTGCCGGTTTTGCGTGTATAATATTCATTACAATTTATAAATATTCACACGAGGTAAATTAAAATGGCTGACATCAAAAAAATCGTACTTGCTTATTCCGGCGGTCTTGACACATCTATCATAATTCCGTGGCTTAAGGATAATTATCCCGGATGCGAAGTTATAGCAGTTTCCGGCAACGTCGGACAAGGCGGCGAAATTGACGGTCTTGAGGAACGTGCAATTAAGACTGGCGCGTCAAAGCTCTATATCGAAGATCTTCGCGAAGAGTTCATTACCGACTATATTTATCCTACGGTAAAAGCAGGTGCTAAATACGAAAACGCATATCTTCTCGGCACGTCGTTCGCACGCCCTATCATTGCTAAGCGTATCGTTGAGATAGCAAAAGCAGAAGGCGCCGACGCAATCGCACACGGTTGTACCGGAAAAGGTAACGATCAGGTACGTTTCGAGCTTACGATCAAGGCATTTGCTCCAGATATGAAAATAATCGCTCCGTGGAGAACATGGGATATCAAATCACGTGATGAGGAGATAGACTACGCGATTGCCAAAAATATTCCGATTCCCGTAACGCGCGAAACGAATTACTCAAAGGATAAGAACCTCTGGCATCTCTCGCACGAAGGACTTGATCTGGAATCGCCCGCAAACGAGCCGGATTATCAAAAGATACTCGAACTCGGAGTAACTCCGGAAATGGCACCGGACAAGCCTACATACATTACGCTCTCTTTTGACAAAGGAATCCCCGTCGCTCTGAACGGCAACAAGCTTTCTCCCGTAGAAATGATCGAGGCGCTTAATAAGCTCGGCGGAGAAAACGGCATCGGTATCGTCGATATGGTTGAAAATCGCCTTGTCGGAATGAAGAGCCGCGGCGTATACGAAACCCCCGGCGGAACTATACTCTACGTTGCACACGACTTCCTTGAACAGCTTACGGTTGACCGTGAAACGCTTCACACAAAGCAAATGCTTGCCGGTAAATTCGCAGACCTTGTATATTTCGGTCAGTGGTTCACACCTCTCCGCGAATCATTATCCGCTTTCGTCGACAAGACTCAGGAAACGGTTACCGGCGATATCAAGCTCAAGCTCTATAAGGGCAATATCATGCCTGCCGGAATGACGTCTCCGTTCTCTTTGTATGACGAGGATATTGCGACATTCGATGAGGACAACGTATACAATCAGTTTGACGCCGAAGGATTTATCAATCTGTTTGGTCTTCCCCTCAAGGTTCGCGCGAAAATGCTTGAAAAATACAATAAAGAACACAACTGATCATGGCTGAAAAAATGTGGGCTGCGAGATTTTCAAAAGCTGAAAATCCTCGTGTAAACGATTTTAACTCATCTATTTCATTCGATAAACGCCTTTATCGCTGTGACATTCTCGGCTCGATCGCGCATGCAACAATGCTTGGCGAGTGTAACATAATTGCCGCATTTGAAGCTGAAAAGATTGTCACTGAGCTGAAAAACATTCTCGCGGATATCGAATCCGGTGAGTTGCCGATAGATCCGGAGGCGGAGGATATCCATATGTTCGTTGAGAGCGTTCTGACCGAACGCCTCGGCGAAACCGGTAAACGTCTTCATACCGCAAGAAGCCGCAACGATCAGGTCGCGCTTGATATAAGAATGTATCTTATAAGCGAGATCGACTGTATTTCCGCTCAGCTACTCGATCTGCTCTCGGTCATACGTAATCTCTCTGCGGAAAACGTAGATACCGTTATGGCAGGTTATACACATCTGCAAAGAGCGCAGCCCGTAAATTTCGCGCATTACCTTTTGGCATATGCTTCCATGTTTATGCGAGATTACGACAGACTGGCTGATACTCGAAAACGCACCGACGTTATGCCACTCGGTGCCTGTGCGTTAGCCGGAACGACCTATCCTATCAACCGTCAAACAGTTGCCCGCTTGCTTGGCTTCTCGGCAGTAACAGAAAACAGCATTGACAGCGTGAGCGACAGAGATTTTGTCATAGAGTTTGCTTCAAACCTTTCCATTCTAATGATGCATCTCAGCAGATTTTGCGAAGAGATCATTCTTTGGTGCTCATCAGAATTTCACTTTGTCGAGCTTGATGACGCCTACTCCACCGGCTCATCGATAATGCCGCAGAAAAAGAATCCCGATATTGCGGAGCTTGTTCGCGGAAAGACCGGCAGAGTTTACGGCTCGTTAACAACGCTCCTTACAATGATGAAGGGATTGCCGCTTGCATATAACAAAGATATGCAGGAGGACAAAGAGGCGATCTTCGACGCACTTGACAATACCAAGATCTCGCTCGAATTGTTCACGTCAATGATCTCAACAATGACTGTAAATAGATCCGCGCTCAGAGCCGCCGCATCAAAAGGATTTATCAATGCCACCGACGTTGCCGATTATCTTGTTCGCCGCGGCTTAGCATTCCGCGACGCATATAAGATCAGTGGCAAGCTCGTCGCGTATTGCATTGAAAATTCGACCACGCTTGAAGAACTGCCTATTGATATATATAAGTCTTTTTCGGACTCCTTTGATTCCGATATTTACGAAGCCGTTAATCTCGAAAATTGCATGAACGGCAGGACTTCATACGGCGGTCCCGCAAAACAATCGGTTTTACATCAAATAGAATTGCTTGACAATTTTATTTCTGCTAATCGCCAATAAATTATCGTAAAGGATACTCTAAATGATAAAAGCTTCGATCATCGGTGCAACGGGTTACGCGGGAGCCGAGCTGTTCAGACTGCTCTCCGTCCACCCGAATGTCACCGTCAACGCAATTTCATCGGTCTCATTTGAAGGAAAAAACATTTCGGAGATCTACGCGGGCTTTCGCGACGCAAGCGAGCTTACGCTCACTAACGCCGATGATGCCATATCCGATTCTGACGTCGTATTCGCGTCACTCCCGCACGGATTGAGCGAAAAGCTCGCCGAATCGTGTCTGAAAAAGAACATCGTACTTATAGATCTCGGCGCGGACTTCAGACTCGAATGCGAAAAAGATTATTTGCAGTGGTATAAAAAGCCGTTCGATGTTCCTGCTATTCATTCGTGCGCTGTATATGCCCTGCCGGAATTGTTTCGCGAAAAGATCAAAGACGCAAAAATAATCGCCAATCCGGGCTGTTACCCTACAGCCGCGGCTCTCGGCATTGCTCCGGCAATTAAACACGGATTTGTCGAAATCGATAATATAATCATCGATGCTAAATCCGGTGTCACCGGCGCTGGCAGATCTCTCGCGCAGAACACACATTATCCGGAGGCCAACGAATCTCTTGCGGCATACAAGGCCGGAACGCACAGACACACTCCCGAAATTGAACAAACGCTTTCCCATATCGCCGATAAAAAGGTAAACGTAACGTTTGTTCCGCATCTTTTGCCCGTAAATCGCGGAATCGAAGAAACCATATATTGTAAGCTGAAAGGCAATGCTTCTCTCGATGATATCAGAGCCGCTTACCTTGATATGTATAAAGACGAATACTTCGTTCACGTTGAGCCTGACGGCGAATACGCAGCTATACATAATGTTCGGCTTTCCAATTTTGCAGATATCTCTATACACGCGGACCTACGTACCGGCACGTTGATCATTTGCTCAGCTATCGACAATATGGTAAAGGGTGCCGCCGGTCAAGCAATCCAAAACATGAATATTCGTTTCGGATTTGACGAAAAACTCGGCATAAATATGCTCCCCGCGGTATTTTGATCTGCGCGCGAGCAAGCTTCCGATATGCTTAAATATTGTAATTGAGGATATTTTTATGGTAGACAACACGTTTTTGTTTTTTGACATAGAGGGCGGAGTAACTGCGCCTCTCGGATTCAAGGCCGCCGGAATTCACGCCGGACTTAGAAAAAACAAGCAAAAGAAAGATCTTGCACTCATCGCTTCCGACGTGCGTTGCACAGCCGCCGGCGTTTTTACTAAAAATAAAGTGTTCGCCGCGCCGGTCGGCGTAACTCGCCAGCATCTTGAAGACGGATTTGCGCGTGCGATAATCTGCAACAGCGGTATAGCAAACGCCTGCACTTCGGACGGATACGAAACTGCCGAAGCCACCTGCAAGGCGGTTGCAAACGAGCTTCAGATAGCTTCTGACGATGTGATCGTTGCCTCCACAGGAGTTATCGGAGTATCGCTTCCTCTTGAGCCTATTCTCTCCGGCGTTTCTCAGTTGTCCGCCGAACTTCAAAGATCGCAGAACGGCGCCGCTAACGCTGCCGCCGCAATAATGACTACCGATACCAAGGCAAAAG
>CAYXNQ010000018.1:0-15608 GCA_964466545.1 uncultured Lachnospiraceae bacterium
CGTCAAAAAGCTCTCCTTCAAAAATATAATTTACATCTCCCGACAGCAGTGCAATGATACCGCGGTATACGACCTCCGGCCTCAGCTCAAAATTACGGCGCATACGCCTGAGCTGCCGTATGTTATCGACTCTGACCGAGGTTTCGAGCATCACGCCGTCTGAATCGCTGATGGAACACTCAAACAGATATCCGTCACCCTCCGCACGATAAGATTGCTCGCATACCGCGCCTCTCTTTTCTATCGAAAGATGCCTCAGGGCAGAACGGTATCCGCGGTCGCGCACACCTATATATATGCTGTCGCGAAGCTCCGTAGCGATCAGCTTGCCGGAATCGGTAATGCGGTATTCCGCGGAAGCCTCCGGATTCGGAAAACTTTCGTCGGTGCCGCCGACGCACTCAACGCTGCCGGCGTCCACGAGGGCGTAAAAGCACTCGGAAAATTCCGCGAGCGAAACCATTCCGTCCTGCATAACGATCGCGCCGATCGTGCCGTAATCGAGAGGATACCCTATCTTATATAGCAAATAGAGTATAAATATTTTGATTTCGTTATAATCTCTTAACGGCTGTACGCTCGCCATCGTCATTTTTCCTTTCGGCTTCACACAATTTATTCCGCAAAAGTCGGGAGGCATATAGCCTCCCGACAGATCGCGATCAAAGCTGCTGTAAAGCTTTCGTCGGCGATTATTCGCCGTCCTCTAAGGTCTCCTCCTCGGAGGAGTGCGAAAGCTTCCATTCATAGTAATTTTTCTGCTTCATCTTCTTGAAGTCACGCGCCGCGAAATACGAACTCTTTATACCGGAAAGCTGACTGCTGTTTACAAGATAAGCGTCCTGCATAAAGTATATCGGGATCACGGGCATATCTTCGATGAGCTTCGCCTCTGCTTCGTGGAGAAGATTGAGGCGTTCCTCCGCGGTCTCAGCGGTATATGCGCGCTGAATCAGATCGTTGTATTCATCGCTGCTGTAGCCGGTGATATGCGTGTTAAGATCATAATTGCTGTTGGAATAGTCAACGCCGCTGCCGCTGAACTCCGTAGCGAAACGGGAGAGCGGATAGAAAGCGTTCGACGAAAGCATACAGGAATCTATCGCGATGACATCAAAGTCGCGATTTTCAAACGCGATCGAGAATGCGTCGTCGTAAATGTACGTCGCAACTGACGAATCGACGTTGGTCTCTTTTGTAGCCGTGTAGTTAAGCGCCTTAATAGTTACGGTGAAGCCAAGCTCCTCCCACGCCTTCTTTACCATATCGGCAACCGCGAGATCTATCTCGGTGTCGCGAACGGTCAACGTAAAGCGTCCGCCGGAAACTCCCGCAGATTTGAGGAGATTCTTCGCTTCGGTCATATTTGCGCTTGTTGATATAAGCTCGCCTGCGGCGTCCGCAACCTCGCGGAAGCTCTTCTTGCTCGTCGTGTCGTTTACCTTATACGAAACGTATCCGGTCGCCGGCTTTGCAAATACAAGCGCTTCAGCAATAGCGTTACGGTCTATCGCCAGAGAGAGCGCGCGACGGACCTCTGCCTTAGCGAAGAGAGGATTATCAAGATTGAAGTAATAGGTATGCGTAGCAAGCTCGTCCGTTACGACGGCCTGATCCTTATATTCGCTTCTTGCGGAAAGCGCGATCTCTCCGAGGTAAAGGAGAGTGCCTTCCTTGAACTGATTGAGCTGATCCTCAAGAGTATTCGTGCCGTATGTCGTGATCATACGGTAAGGAATAACGTACTTGTCAAGCGCTTCTTCCTTCTCTGCGTCAAGATAATAATAGTTTGAACGCTCGATACGGAATGTAACGAGATCGGATACTTTATTATCGCTTTCGTGAGATGTCTCGCGGATAACGAACGGACCGTTTGTTATAAGCGTGTTCGGCTTTTTAGCCCAATCGTCGTTCTTTGTAACGATATCCTCGCGAAGCGGGACGAGCGCGGGAGACGCGCAGATCGTAAAGAATTCGTCAAGATCTATCTTTTCTTCAAACTCGATCTCAAGAGTATATGTCTTGATAGCGATAATTCCGAGGTCGTCGATGGTTACGTTTCCATCCGCGTTCTTTATAGCGCGCGCATTCTTGATACAATAGAGGAGAGACGCAGCCTCGCTCTTAAAATCGGAGGAAAGGATACGCTTCCATGCATAAACGACGTCCGCCGCCTGAACCGAGCGACCGTCTGTCCATCTTGTAGAATTAAGATCTATCTGGATCTTGTAGGATTCCTCCGTGTCATAGACGCGGTAGGTCTTCATAAGAGCCTTTTCCCACTTGCCGTTTTCGTCCAGGCGGGTAAGTCCCTCGTAGATCATATTATATATCTTGATCATAGCCGTGTCAGTAAATGCAACGGCAGGGTCAAAATTATAAAGCTGATTCGTCAGGTAAACATCAATTACCATGCCCTTGTCATTCTTTTCAAGCGTAGAGCAGCCCGCAAGAGCAGTCGCAAGCATGACAGCGCAGATAACCATCGCTATAATTCTTTTCATCGGTTAGTATAATCCTCCTAATGGGTTGGGTGAACGTAAAAACGAAGCCTTTGTCTCACAGTGACACTGCCTCATCTTATACACTTCTGATACTCAGTACATTATAACACTATTTCGCCGGATAATCAACAGCTTATTTTTGAAAAGCACAAACATTCGTCCATATGCACAATCTTCGCGCTCGCATTTTGTCTGTTTTAACGGATAGTTTTGCTCATTTCAGACGATACTGCGCGCTTCTGTGTAATATCGCTTGCTTTTTGCCTCGCCCATCGAAAATGTCTTCTTCGGAAGCGTTCCCCATTTCTCGATATACGGTATGAGCTCGATCTTATCAAGCCCGTCGAATATGATTCCGACATTTCCGTTTTCTTTTGCAAGCGAGCGGAGAGAGTCCTCGCCGTGAATGTAATCGACGGTCGCACCCGGCGAAAGCTTTATGTATCCGTCAACCGCTGCCTGAACCGCTCCGGCAGACGTATGCGCATCTCCCTCCGGTATATTGATCCGATATTCCCTGCCGCCCGACACTACAGTAACGGGACAAGTTCCCTTGCCGGAAAGAGACTTGAGATATTCGACAAATCCGGAGCCGTCGTCCGCGGTCTTTACAAGGCGGTATATAGGCTCGAAGACGATTGATTCATCCGAGATCAAAACTATCTCAGCAAGCGCGTATCTTGCCGGATGAGCTTTTGCGGAATCGCCGAGCTTTTCTTTTATATGCTCATAATGAGATTTTGCCGCCGCAAGAGAATGATTGCCGTCGCCCATTGCATAAGCCACGCCGCCCTCTCGCGCGCTTTCATATTCCGAGATAACGCCGTCTATCGCGTCTTTTCCGATTATCGTTCCGCGAAGTCTGCCGCCGCCCTGAAGAAGCTCGAAATCATACGCCGGCTCAAGCGCGGACGCCGCCTTTTTCGCGCACTCAAACACAGGTCCTGCCTCGGATGCCGCAAATATCATTATATGCGGCAATTCGATATCGGCGGAAGCGCGTATCTTTTCGCGCGGCGGTATACGCTCGACAACGGTCGCTTCGGTCGCGCGGACGGGCGAGCTTGACAACGGCGAGTAATCGTATTTTTCAAGATCTATCTTTCCGACTATACCTACGCGCTTTGCTCCGCCTGACAAAGTGCGCTCGACATACACAAAGCTCGATTCGTATTTTTTCAGCCACTCAGCGTAGCTTTTGAGATCTTCGGTTATTTTCGCCTTATGCTCGTCCTCTTTTGCCGTACCGAGATACGCCTCCGGAAGTATTACATGATATGTGGAGTACGCCCCCGCCGTAAGCTTTTCCGTTTCATCCCAATATGACATTTCCGAGGTAAATTGGTCGCAGGCAATAACGCTCCAGCTCTCCCACGCAGGATCGCCCGACTTGTACGGCGGAAGAAGTATGTCCGCCGAGGAGAATATATTATCGTTCATTGTCAGATCACCGTAGCCTTCACAAAATTTGTCGGACAGACGCCGACTCAGCTCATTATATAGTACCACACCGAACAAAAATAATCAAGCGATTTTCAAATATCCGCCGCCGCAATCTCGCAAAGCCGCACAATTCTTATTGACAAAGCCCCGTCACTATATTATAATGAGATTACATAAACAAAGAAAGGCTTCGGTATTATATATGTATTATATCGGCATCGACCTCGGCGGAACGAATATCGCCGTAGGTATAGTAGACGAAAATCTTAACATCGTAAAAAGAGGTTCCACACCTACGCTTGCAAAAAGAGAACCCGACGCGATAATCGCAGATATGGCAGCTCTCTGCAAGAAGCTTCTGAAAGAATGTGACCTCACCGTAGACGACGTTGCGTATGCCGGAATTTCAACTCCCGGAACTGCAAATCGCGATTCCGGCGTTGTCGAATACGCAAATAATCTCCCCTTCCTCCGTTACCCGATCGCAGATAAGCTCTCCTCCATGCTCGGAGTTAAGCGCGTGCTGATCGAAAACGACGCTAACGCGGCAGCCAAGGCAGAGGCTATGGCAGGCGTAGCAAAGGGCGCTAAATTCTCCGTAATGATCACGCTCGGCACCGGCGTCGGCGGCGGAATCGTGATCGACGGACAGGTATATTCCGGCTTCAATTTCGCCGGAGCCGAGCTCGGTCACGTCGTTATCGAAAAGGACGGACGCCCCTGCTCCTGCGGCAGACGCGGATGCTGGGAAGCTTACAGCTCCGCAACCGGTCTCGTTAACATGACAAAAGATAAGATCGTTGCTTGTCGCGAAGCGGGAGATCATACGGCGATGGACGATATGATCGGCGGCGATCTCTCCAAGGTATCCGCAAAGACCGCGTTCGCCGCACAAAGACAGGGCGACAAGGCAGGCGACGAGGTAGTTAAGGAATATATCTCATATCTTGCTTGCGGTATCGTAAATATGATCAACATATTCCAGCCTAACGTTCTCTCGATCGGCGGCGGAGTATGCAACGAGGGCGACAATCTTCTCGTTCCGCTCAAAAAAGCCGTATTCGGCGAGACATACACAAAGGAAGGCACTCCTCAAACGGAGATCCTGATCGCAAAGCTCGGAAACGACGCCGGAATAATCGGCGCGGCAGCTCTCGGTCTCTGATCGACGAAAAATCTCGCTTTTCATAAATAAAATCCATAGCAAAAGCCGTCGGGGCAGTATCCGGCGGCTTTTTCTGTTTCTTTTTCCGCATACCCGAATATATGCCGTCATATATTTAGTATAAAAAAACAGAAAGGCTATCGAACATGAAAAACTCACAGATAAGCACGCAAAAAAGGCGTGAAGAAAAGCGCGTCACCGAGATCAGAGCGGATATATCCATGTCGCACGAAGCGAGCGAAGACGTGACCTTGCCGGATTACTATCCGGAGATCAGAAAGATCGTATTCGTCTCCGCTCGCGTTCTTCCGGAATCAAAATTCGTCTCCGATTGCTCCGTCGAAGCCGAAGGTTCAATATCATGGAGCATATATTATATAGGAGAGGACAGCAAACTCACATTCGCTCCCGCGCTTACGCATTATACAATGAATACTCAGCTTCCCGTATGCCAAGAGTCCGGCGGGCTTTCACTCGACACCCGCATCGAAACCGAAACGTGCCGCGCAGTCGCAAAACGCAAGCTGAATCTGAAAGCGAGATTAAGATCTCACATAATCGCCGAAAGCGAGCGCTCTCTTGAAGAAAACGTAAGTTTTGCCGATTCTTCAAATGTCACCGCGGCAGATCTGATCACTTTGGAAAAGCAAACCTCCACCGTATCGGCCATGCGAAGATTTACCGGAGAAGGCACGAGATCGGTCAGCGCGCAGCTTACGATCCCAGACGAAGCTTCAGCGGTCGGCTGTGACGCATTGATCTCGCGCTGTGAATCGAAGGCTCGCGATGGCGCCGTGAACATTGCCGGAGAAGCGACGGTATACGTCATTACGGCATCTTCGGACGGCAAGTATTCACATACAGAGCTTTCTATCCCCTTCGCCGAGGAGATTGCGGCCAACGGAGTGCTCGACGGCGATATGTGCAGGGCATGGGGCAGATGCGTCTCTGCGTCGATTTCGTCAAACGACGGCGGCGCGACGGTCGATGTTGAGCTTGAATTGGAATTTGAGACCTGTCGCAACGAGGAGGCCGCCGCCACGCTCGACGCTTTTTCCACCTCCGCCGAAGCAACGCTTGAGCTTTCCGAGATCGTTCCGGTACGTGCGCTCCGTTGCCGCGAAAACAATGTAAGCATAAACGAAACTCTGAAGCGCAAAAATCAAGGCTCACCGGACGAGTATCTCGCTTTTTCGTCATTTGACGGCAGAGTTGAAAAATGCGAGGTGCTTGACGGCAAGCTCATAATCTCCGGAAGCGTACAGCTGAAAGCCGTATTTGCAGACGAAAACGACGCGCAGTGTGAGGAATACTCCATACCGTTCAAATACGAATGTGACGGAAAAGTATCCGCCGGCGACGTTATCTGGCGAGGGGAAGCGAGCATATCCGGCGCAAGCGTCAAGCAAACTGCCGACGAAAACGGCGGCAAGCTGATCGTGCGTTGTGAAGTAGAGCTTTGCGTTACGGTGATAGAAAAATGCCGAATCACTGCCGTAGAGAGCGTCAAGCTCACGCGCAACGCTCAAAATCCCGCCTCCGACCTTATTGTGATATGTTATCCGGAGCAAAACGAGACGCTGTGGGACATTGCGAAAAAATATCGCGTATCACCAAACGAAATTTCACGGCTTAACGGAGGCGGCGCGCCCGAAGTCGGAAAGCCTCTGCTCATCCGATAATAATTCTTGGGAATCCGCAGGAGCTTCAATTGTAGCATACCGCCGACTCTCGCATATACTGCTGATAGACAAACGCATAATTTTGCGAAAAGAGGTAGTATAGTTTATGAAACTTGACCTAAGCTCGGTAAATTCGCTTCTTGCGATGAGCGACGACGGACTGCTCCGTGCGCTGTCGCTGTTTGGTTCCGCACTTGGCCTAAAGCTGACGCGCGAACCGGATATGCGCCGCGTGCGCGCGATACTGCAAAATCTTACGGATAACGATCTTAAACGAATTTGCGAGCTTTCATCGTGTGCGGAAGAAAGTCGGGGAAAGAGCTAATGGATACCAATATTGATATGAACGCGCTGTCCGCAATAGTAAGTCAGCTTGCGGCAAATCCCGAAATAGCAAAGCTTACGGGCGGGAAGGCTCCTACCGTAACGCCTGAAATGATGTCGTCTCTGCCAAGTATTATGCAAGCTATCGCACCGGCGCTCGAAAATGCAAAAAAAGAACCTCAGGTAAAACCTGACGGTGAGATATGCGACAGCGAATGCAGAAAAAGATTACTCATCGCGCTGAAGCCGTATCTCAGCGAAGGGCGCCGAGAGGCTTTAGACAGCATCCTTGCCGTGTCTCAGCTCGGCGATATTCTGTCCGGATTTGACAAAAGCACCGACCGAAGCACGTGAAATTAATTCTCTCAGCGCGGCGGCGCAAGCTGCGGAAAGGCATGGTATGATTTATGTATTCGCGAAAAGGTGACGGCCGCGGCGACGGTTATGTGATATATCGCAGCAATCTGCCGCCGAGATATGCCGGCAGCAGATTCACATCAGACGAGAGCTTTGCGGAAAAAGCTGATATACCTCCGGAGGCGAGCTGTGATATACACGAAAGCGACTGTATGCGCGATCCTCAAGAATCGAAAGAAAGAGATCAACGCAATCCGAAAAAGCGCAGACCGATGCGTCTTTGCGGCAGCTGTATCGCAATTCGGAAAAACAAAAAAAGCGAGCGCGGCGCAAACGACATATGCGATCCGAAAAAGCCGAAGCCCCCGACATTTCCGTTTTCACGGCTCGGCCGAGAGGAGCTTTTGCTCGGAATTATCATTTTGCTCCTCGCAAAAGAAGATCGCACATCGGAAAACGGCGAGCTGATGCTGATATTGGCGCTGTTGCTCGCACTAAAATGACCCGCCGCATAATGTTCTCCGCCAGCAATAAACATAAATTCAGCTCCGTGATAGCGCGGGTGGCAAACCGAAAACATAATAAATTTGGCATTTGCAAAAGCGCTTATAGGTAGCTACCGTGAAATTTTAATTGAATCATATTAAAGCAAAGAACGTCCGAACGAATAATGTTCGGGCGTTCTTTCGCCAATGGTAGAATTTTTCTAAATTTTCTGATATACTTTACTCAGTGAAAGAGCAAGGAAAATTTGAAGTTGTGGGGAAAAGTATGGAGAAATTTTCTGCATTGCTAATGATAACAGCTATCGTGTGTGCTTTGTTTGCCGATAAAATAGATACGGCTGTCAAAGGAGATAAAAAGGTTAAAAAAGTGATCGTCGTATTTAGTGTGGGAGTATTATTGGTTTGTACGATTGCTATTGTTGCAAGCGTCTCAGCATAAACACCCAAATCTAAATTTCAGTTTGTCAGGCCGATGAAATCCTTTTAGAAACTAAAGGGCGCATTTTTATGTCAGCAAAAGAAAACTGCCCGACCTCAAATATTGCGTCACTTCGTTCCGTCAAGGTGGCTCCCCCCGCACCGCTAAAGCGGTTATCCCTTGTGGACTTGCCGTCCGCAGACGGTTTTGCCAAGCCGTTCGCCACCAGCAAGTTTGAATATGAGAAAATTTGAATTTTGCGCGATAGACATATCATGTCTACCTAAATCCATGGTATTTCTCGCGTTGTGTCGTGGCTTTGTTTCCGGGATGGTGCTATAATTTTTACGAAAGGAGGAATGTGCGTGAATCAACAAAAAATAGGCGAAGTTCTGAAACAACTTCGCAAGGACAAGGGCTTGACGCAAGAACAGCTGGCAGAACATTTCTACGTTTCCTCTCGAACCGTATCGCGATGGGAGACCGGCAGCAGTATGCCGGATGTTGAAATGCTCATTGAGCTTGCGGATTTCTATGATGTAGATGTTCGTGAAATTATTGACGGAGAAAGGAAAATCGAGAATATGGATAACGAAACAAAGGATACACTGAAAAAAGTAGCAGAATATGCAACCGAAGAATGTAACAAGCGCCGCGAGAGATTGCGTGCTATGATGAGCGGCTCTGTCTGCTTAATGCTTGTCGGCTTTTTGCTTTTCAGAAGCGAAAGTAAAGGCTCGCTAAACGGCATAATCTCAGACGAGATCTGTAACATTATCATGTGGTTTTTGATCGGTCTTTCCGTTGCTTCATTGGCATTATATGCCCTGCATTGCTTGGGGGCATTTGATAAGATCAGCGAATGGAAAAAACGCCGCAAAGAAAGCAAGCATTGATATATTTTCAGGCATTACCGATTCGGTAGTTAGAATAAACCTGAATATAGGTCTAATATAAAAATCCGCCCGCCTATCGCAAGTTGCGAAACGCGGACGATTTTTATATCTGCTGAAAAAAGCATCCGCACCTGACCGGTGCGGATGCAAGGATTTTTACGAACGACTGCCAAATACGGCGGGACTGTCGAATTTGCGACGCGATTACTTTGCGTAATCCACCGCGCGACTTTCTCTGATAATATTGACCTTGATCTGTCCGGGATACTCAAGCTCGCTCTCGATCTTCTTAACGATATCGCGCGCAACGAGTATCATGCTGTCGTCACTGACGATCTCCGGCTTGACCATAATGCGAATCTCGCGTCCTGCCTGAATAGCGAAGGATTTTTCAACGCCCTCAAAGCTGTTTGCGATCTCCTCAAGCTTCGTAAGACGCTTGATATAGTTTTCGAGATTTTCACGTCTCGCGCCGGGGCGCGCCGCCGAAATAGCGTCAGCCGCCTGAACGATCATTGCGACGATGCTCTGCGCTTCTACGTCACCGTGATGCGCTTCTATCGCGTGAATGACCTCGCGGTTTTCCTTGTACTTGCGGGCAATATCAACACCGATCTCGACGTGCGAGCCTTCTATCTCCTGAGTCATCGCCTTACCGATATCGTGAAGCAAACCGGCGCGCTTTGCGATCACCGTGTCAACGCCAAGCTCGTTTGCGATGATTCCGGAAAGGAGAGATACCTCGATAGAATGAATGAGTACGTTTTGACCGTAGCTCGTGCGATACTTCAAGCGACCGAGAAGTCTGATAAGCTCAGGCTGAAGACCGTGCACACCCGTCTCAAACGTAGCGTGTTCTCCCGCCTGTTTGATAGCGGTGTCAACATCTCTCTGCGCACGCTCGACCATCTCCTCGATTCTCGCGGGATGGATTCTTCCGTCTGCGATGAGCTTTTCAAGCGCAAGACGCGCGACCTCGCGGCGAACCGGATCGAACGCGGAAAGCGTGATAGCTTCGGGAGTATCGTCGATTATCAGATCGACGCCCGTGAGCGTTTCGATAGTGCGTATGTTACGTCCCTCGCGACCGATGATCCTGCCCTTCATATCCTCGCTCGGAATCGGAACGACGGATACCGTGGTCTCGGCAACGTGATCTGCCGCGCACCTCTGGATAGCAAGTGAAATAATATTTTTTGCCTTTTGATCGGCTGCGTCCTTGAACTCGGCTTCAAGCTCGGCAAGCTTCATTGCCTGTTCATGACGTACCTCGCTCACCATATCCTGAATGAGCTTTTCCTTAGCCTGTTCCGCCGTCATGCCGGAGATTCTTTGAAGCACCTCGAACTGCTCTGCCCTGAGAGCCTCGATGCGCTGCGCGTTCTCGTCACATTCCTTGATCTTTCGCTGAAGGGTCTCGTCCTTCTTCTCAAGATTTTCGGTCTTACGGTCAAGCGTTTCTTCCTTGGCTGCAACTCGGCGTTCCTGTCTGGTCAGCTCGTTGCGACGTTCCTTGATCTCGCGATCGAAGTCGTTTTTAGACTTCAGAATTTCTTCCTTAGCCTCTATAAGCGCTTCTTTCTTCTTAGTTTCCGCTGTTTTGATACCTTCTTCGAGAATTTTCTTAGCCTGTAATTCAGCCGAGCCGATTTCAGCCTCGGCGACGTGCTTTCTGTAAGCAATTCCAAGTAGCAAACCGAGCGGAAGCGCGAGCAGAACGGAAATTAATGCAGTGATAAAAATTACCGTAACTGGGCACCTCCTTTATCTTCATTTGAACAGAAATTCTAAATGCAAAAAAATTGGGGATACTTCCGCAAATAATTCTACATAATAATTATTTTACATTATTATTGTCAATATGTCAAGAGGAATTTTGTAGCGGCGGCATTATAATTTTGCCGCAATCGGAAATTTTGCACTCTCAAATTTGACTTTCGACGTGATCTTTCTACGCGAAAAATTTTCAAAAAAATCAGAAATAGTGAGAAATAGTGAGCAAATTGCCGCATAAATTAGAATAATCGCCAACGGTCACGCGAGGTTGACTTTGTTTGACTTTGACTATCGTTGACTTTCGCGTTATAATACAAGCACAAAGATCAAAGAAGGTCAAAATCATGATCTTGCAGGAGGCGCAGAATGCTTATATCCGACAATATAGCGGAAATTATAGAAAAAATGCTTGAGGAGGCAGGCGGCAGTGTAGATGTAAAAAGAAACGATATGGCGTCTCAGCTCGGTTGCGTACCGAGCCAAATAAGTTACGTCATAACATCAAGATTCACCCCCGAACGCGGATATATTACCGAAAGTAGACGCGGCGGCGGCGGATATATCAGGATAGTAAAGGTAAAGCTTGCGAGAGACGAATATCTGATGCACTTTTTCCACGCTATCGGCACGTCAATCGACGAAGCGGAGACTCAGGCATATCTCGTAAATCTCCGAGACAATCAGATCATAACGGACAGAGAAGCGAAGATCGCCGCGGGAGCGCTGCTTTCTTCTTCGCTCGATAAAGTTCCGCCGAACATCAGAGGCGCGGTTCGCGCCGACATTTTCAGACATATTATTATGCAGCTGTTGAAGTAAAATATACTTGGGCGCGAAAAGGCGCGCCGAAAACAAAATCTCTAATTTTTACGAAAGGAATTTCAAATTATGCTTTGCGAAAGATGTAAGAAAAACGAAGCGGTCGTATTCTACCGCGAAAATATAAACGGAAAAGAAAAGAAATATTCGCTATGCGAGGATTGCAAAAACGAAATGGAGCGTTCCGGCGAGATAAAGCTTTTTGATCTCGGCGACAGCTTCTTCAAATATTACAGCGATCCGTTCGACGAGCTCGGCTCGATATTCGGAAGCTGGTTTGCACTTCCGAACTCCGCAGGCGCAAGGCTCGCCTCGGAAACAAAAAAATGCCCGCTTTGCGGAGCGACATTCTCCGATATAAAGCGCGACGGCAAGCTCGGCTGCCCGGAGTGCTATGAGACCTTCGCAAATGAGCTTGAAGGAACCTTCGGAGGCTATGAATCCTCCGCCTGCGAAAAAACGGGAAGAAAAATGCCGCTTTCGCATAAAGCAAAAGCAGATCACAAGGCGGCGATAAAAAAGCTATCCGCGGAAATGAAAGAAGCGATCTCCTCGGAAAATTTTGAGGAAGCGGCAAGGATACGCGACGAGATCAAAAAGCTGAAAGACGAAGATTCGGCGTCATAACAGACTGACGGCGGGAAAGGCAGGCAATAATTATGAAATGGTATGAAACAAAAGGTCGCGAAAACGATGTGGTCGTCTCCACGCGCATCCGCTTCGCAAGAAATATATCCGGTTATCCGTTCAAAAACAGGCTGTCCGAGGCGGCGCAAAGCGAGATCGTAAATAAAGTTCGCTCCGCTTTACCGGACTACAGCGTTACGGATATCTCCTCAGCCGACAGGCTCACACGATATTCGCTATACGAGGAGCATCTCATCAGCCGCGAATTTGCGTCCGAGGAGCGCGGCGAACGGGCGCTCATCTGCGACGAGGAGCAAGGAATATACGTCATGACGCCGGAAGAAGATCATATACGGATACAGTGCATCATGTCGGGACTTGAGCTCGATGAAGCGTACAAGCGCGCGTCCGAAACGGAAGAACGGCTCGACCGCGCTCTACCGCTCGCATATAACGACAGAATCGGTTATCTGACGCATTGCCCGACCAACGCGGGCACGGGACTGCGCGCTTCTGTTATGCTATTTCTCCCCGCGCTGACCGCCGCCAATATGATCCGCAGCCTTGCATTGAAGCTCGACAAGCGCGGACTTACGATGCGCGGTATGTATGGCGAAGGCTCAAACGCGGAAGGCTGTCTCTATCAGATATCGAATCAGATCACGCTCAGGATCAGCGAAGCGGAGACAATAAATGCGCTTAGGGAGACCGTAAATCAGATCTGCGACAAGGAGCGCGAGCTTCGCAGCTCATTCAAGGGAGACGAATATTTGCGACTCTCCGACAGACTCATGCGGTCTTACGGAACACTGAAATATGCAAATTTGATCTCCTCGGAAGAAATGCTGTCACTCTATACAGACGTGCGCCTTGCGTCAGCACTTAAGCTCATCAAGCTTTCGCCCGAACAGGCAGACGAGCTGCTGATACGCTCGATGCCCGCAACGCTGAGCAAGAATGACGAGAATTTAGCGTCCTCGGCTATTATGCGCGACAAAGCAAGAGCGGAGTTAGCGCACGAAATGTGCCGAGAACAATAATATAAATCGGTTTATACGGAAATTGCAGAATATTCTGCGGAAAGGATACGGTAAATACAGTGACACAAAGACAGTTTACTCAGAAAGCGCAGGACTCGCTTAACAATGCGCTGTATTTCGCACGCGAGCTGGGTCACACATATGTCGGCAGTGAACATATCCTGCTCGGACTTACAGCCGTTGAGGACAGTATCGCGGCAAGCGTGCTGTCTGAGGGCGGACTTACAAGCGATTCGGTCCGCGCCATAATAATCAAAAATGTCGGAGTCGGCGACGCTTCGTCCGTTACGGCACGCGATATGACTCCGAGAAGCAAAAAAATAATTGAAAATTCCGCACAGATATCCGCCCGCCTCGGCAGCGGATATATAGGAACGGAGCATATCCTTTTGTCGATCTTGTCGGAAAAAGATTGCTTCGCATATAAGATAATCACGTCGGCCGGTATGTCGGCAGACGGTATCGCGTCCGAAATATCGGCAAGATTTTCTTCCGGCGGAGATCAGCAGGATCAATCGGTCGATACCGCAAACGGCGTAAGCTCCGGCAGAAAGGGCGACTCCATTCCCGGCTGCCCCGTACTGTCAAAATACGGCAGAGATCTTTGCCGCCGCGCCCGCGAAGGTGAGATAGATCCGATAATCGGTCGCGACAGCGAGACCGAGCGAGTAATACAGATACTATCCCGCAGGAGCAAAAACAATCCCTGCCTGATCGGTGAGCCCGGCGTCGGAAAAACCGCAGTTGTCGAAGGTCTTGCACAAAGGATCGCTCACGGCGACAGAATACCGGACACGCTGAAGGATAAGCTCATCGTCACGCTCGACGTTTCCGCGATGATCGCGGGAGCAAAATACCGCGGTGAATTTGAAGAGAGAATGAAGGGCATAATGGACGAGGTGATGAAAAACAAAAACATCATTTTGTTCATTGACGAGATACACAACATCATCGGCGCGGGCGGAGCCGAAGGCGCGATAGACGCCGCAAACATAATCAAACCGGCGCTCGCACGCGGAGAAATGCAAATGATCGGCGCAACGACGATCGACGAATACCGCCGCCACATCGAGCATGACGCCGCTCTCGAACGCAGATTTCAATCCGTGCTTGTCGGCGAGCCCACCAAGGAGGAGGCAGAAGCCATTCTGTTCGGGCTCCGCGACAAATATGAGGCGCATCACAAGGTCAAGATCAGCGACGAAGCGATAAAGGCGGCAGTCGCGCTTTCCGTTAGATATATCAGCGACAGATTTTTGCCTGATAAAGCGATAGATCTCATCGACGAGGCGGCGTCTAAGCTCCGTATCGCCGCACTTACCCCGTCAGATGAATACAAAAAGCTTGAGGATGAACTAAAAACGGTCTCCGCGGAAAAAGAAGAAGCAATTGTCGGCGAGGATTTTGAAGCTGCCGCAAAGCTGAGAGATCGCGAAAAGGAACTCAAAAAAGCCCTGGAAAGCACCGAAAAAACGACAGATTCGGGAAAAGACGCACTGGTAGTTACAAAGGAGGATATTGCGGATATCGTCTCCGAGTGGACTAAGATCCCGGTAACGCGGCTTGAGGAGGACGAAGGCAAGCGCCTGCTTGAGCTTGATCGCCTGCTGAAAGCCCGCGTGATCGGACAGGACGCGGCGGCAGAGGCGGTAGCCCGCGCGATCAGGCGCGGCAGAAGCGGTATGCGCGACCCGAAACGTCCGCTCGGTTCATTCATATTTCTCGGGCCGACAGGCGTAGGTAAGACCGAGCTGTCTAAGGCTCTCGCGGATATAATGTACGCCGGAGAAAACTCCATGATCCGCATAGATATGTCGGAATATATGGAGAAGCACTCTGTATCCAAGCTTATCGGCTCGCCGCCCGGATACGTCGGCTATGATGACGGCGGTCAGCTTACCGAAAAGATACGCCGCCGCCCGTATTCCCTTGTCCTTTTCGATGAGATCGAAAAAGCGCATCCCGATGTTTTCAACATTCTGCTACAAATACTCGAGGACGGCGTTTTAACGGATTCTCGCGGCAGAAAGGTCGATTTCAAAAACACGATA
>CAYXNQ010000019.1:0-15421 GCA_964466545.1 uncultured Lachnospiraceae bacterium
TATCGCTACCACTGGATTTTGAGTCCAGCACGTCTGCCAATTCCATCACACCGGCGTATTAACGTAAGAATTATATCACACCTTCACCGAAAAAGCAATAGTTGTATTGAATTTTTTATTTTTTTATGCTACAATAAATATAATAGTCGATATATTTCTGTCAAAGCATATATCGACAGTTTAATTATCAAAACCGAAAAGAGATATAATTATATGGCAAATATCGAAAAGAAATTAACATCCGAAGAAATTGCATCGGTAAAGGGCAAAGGCTTTTTGCTCAATCGCGGAACTGATAAATTCTCCGGCAGACTCGTTTCCATCGGCGGCGTTTTTTCGTCGAAGGATCTTATGACTGTCGCCGAGATCGCCGAAAAATACGGCTCCGGCAAGGTGACATTTACGAGTAGGCTGAGCGCGGAGATCGTCGGTATCCCGTTTGATAAGATCGACGCGGCGTGCGCCTACGCGGCTGAACGCGGGCTGTATTTCGGCGGCACCGGAGCCAAGATCAGACCTATCACCGCCTGCAAGGGTACGACCTGTATTTACGGAAATTACGACACGCAGGAGCTTGCGAAAGAGATACACGAAAAATTTTACATAGGCTACGGAAAGGTCAAGCTCCCACATAAATTCAAGATCGGTGTAGGCGGTTGTCCGAACAGCTGTATGAAGCCGTCGCTGAACGATTTCGGAATCGAAGGCCATCGCGCTCCGTCTTTTTCATTTGACGATTGCCGCGGATGCGCCTCCTGCAAAATCGCCAAGCTGTGTCCGTCAAAGGCTTGCGAGGTAAAGGACGGTAAGCTGTCCGTAGATCCCGACAAATGCCGCGAATGCGGATACTGTCTCGGCAAATGCCCGTTCGGCGCCGTAAAGTCGCACGATAATGTTATGTACAAAATATACGTTGGCGGAACTTGGGGCAAGGAATGTCGCATCGGGACTCCGCTCTCCCGTATGCTCTCCCGCGACGAGATAATGCCGGCGATCGAATCAACTATGCTTTGGTTCAAGCTCAACGCAGAGCCAAAGGAAAGACTCGGACGCGCTATCGACAGAATCGGCATCGACGATCTCGAAGACGCGATATTTTCAGGGAAGCTGTTAGAGCGTCGCGACGAGATACTCGCCGCAGACAGCACTGCAAAATAATGAAAAAACTCGCCGCACTATTCGCCGCGATCTCCGTAATTCTATGTGCCTGCGCTTTGCCGAGCGAGACCGAAAACTCCGGGGACTCCGTATTTCCGTATACATTTACCGACAGCGTGGGGAACAGCGTCACCGTTTCATCTATAGAACGCGTCGTGATCCTCTACGGTTCGTTTGCGGACGCTTGGCTTTCCGCCGGCGGAACGCTTGCGGGAACAACCGACGACGCCGTAAGCGAGCGCAATCTCCCTCTCGGCGAGAATACCGAAATTATCGGAAGCGTGAAGCATCCAAGCCTCGAAAAGATCGTCGCGCTGTCGCCAACATTTGTTATTCTCTCTGCCGATATCGCTTCTCACGCAAGCTGTCGTGATGCGCTTGCCGGCATGGGAATACCAGCGGCAATGTTCAGGATAGATTCGTTTGATGATTATCTTTCATTTCTCAAGCTTGCCTGTGACATGACTGAAAGAAGCGATCTTTATGTCAAAAACGGCCTCGCCGTCAAGGAACATATCGAAGCTCTGCTTGCCGAGTACACGCGCCGATACGCACCGAGCGTTTTGTTGCTTCGCGCATACTCAAGTGGGGTCAAGGCAAAAACCGATGATAATTTTGCAGGAGTAATGCTCAATCAGTTCGGTTGCGCAAATATTGCCGAAAAATATCCGTCTTTACTTGAGGAGCTGAGCCTTGAGCTTGTTCTGCGAGAAGATCCGGATTATATATTTGTTCTTACCATGGGCGATGAAGAAAAGGTCAAACAAAATTTCATCGACACCGTAAACTCTAATCCTGCATGGCAATCGCTGACCGCCGTAAAAAACGGCAAACTCATATTTTTGCCCAAAGAGCTGTTTCACTATAAACCGAACGCAAGATGGGGCGAAAGCTACGATTACTTGAAAGCTCTGCTCTTTTCGGGCGCTGTCGCCGAGGAAACAGGTCAATGAAAAAAAGTATACGCTCACCGAAATACGTCCCACTGTTCGGGATCCTCTCGCTTCTCTTTATCGCGAGCGTAATATTCGCCATGCTTGTAGGAGCGGGAAACGTTTCGCCGGCAAAATTTCTGACCGCGATGCTTTCACGAGACCTCACCTCACCCGATTATCTTATAATCGTACATATTCGCCTGCCGCGCATCGTCGCCTCGACCTTTTCCGGAGCGGCGCTCGCCGTAAGCGGAGCTATACTTCAGGGAGTTCTCAACAATCCACTTGCCGGTCCTAATATAATCGGAATAAATTCCGGCGCGGGGCTCGGCGCGATTCTCGCAATGACGGTGCTTCCGTCCGGCAACGCCGGAGTTCCGCTCGCGGCTTTTACGGGCGCACTCTCAGCTTCGCTCTTGATCTTAGCTATCGCGTCAAAGGCAAACTCGACAAAAAGCGGAATAATCCTCGTCGGAGTTGCGGTCAGCAGTATCGTCTCCGCGGCGATCGACATGATAAAGACCGTCGTTCCTGACAGCGCCGTATCGTCAAGCTCTTTCATGATCGGCGGATTTTCCGGAATGTCGTGGTCTCTCGTTCTGCCCGCGCTCCCCATGATATTCCTCGCGCTGATATGTGTGTTTTTTATGTCCCGCGCGATAAATATACTGTCGCTCGGAGACGTCACGGCACGCTCTCTCGGACTTAACGTAAAGCTCGTTCAAGCCCTATCTATCGTCTGCGCCTCGCTTCTGTCGGGAGCAGCGGTCAGCTTTTCCGGACTTCTCGGATTTGTCGGCTTGCTCGCCCCGCACATCGCGCGCCGATTTACCGGAAACGATCACCGACTTCTGTTTCCCGCGTCCGCGCTGATCGGAGCGACGCTACTCACATTTTCCGACACGTTTGCGCGAATTTTGTTTTCGCCTTATGAAATCCCGGTAGGCATCGTAATGTCGCTGATCGGCGGCCCGTTCTTTATCGTTTTGCTGATCTGCCGCAAACGCGAGCTGTATTGATAGGAGAATTGCATGATCATCGTCAAAGAGCTTTGCGTAGGCTACGGCAAGCGCAAACAGATCATATCATCGGCAAATGCCGAAATTAAGCACGGCAAATTCACGTCGATCCTCGGTGCAAACGGCTCCGGAAAGACCACTTTTTTGTCCGCAATAGCCGGAGCTTTGCCAATATCGCACGGCGATGTTATTTTAGATGGAATCAGTATAACAAATTACACACGCAAACAGCTTGCAAAAAAGCTATCCTTTTTACCGCAGTTTCATTCTCCCCAGCCGATCTCAGTCCGTATGCTTCTTGAGTGCGCACGTTTTCCCTACACGGGAATATCGCGTTCGCTCTCGCCGAACGACAACGCGGCAATCGAGCACGCGATAACGCTCACCGGCATCGCCTCCCTTGCAGATCGCAGGCTAACCGAGCTTTCGGGCGGAGAACGCCAGCGCGTGTATTTTGCAATGGCGCTTGCGCAAGGCACCCCGATCATACTGCTCGACGAGCCGGCAGCGCATCTTGACGCGGCGCAAAGCTTCGATCTTTTTCGCCTCATTCTCTCAGCACGCGAGCAAGGCAAGACGATCGTCGCTGTAACGCACGACATCGCAGGAGCGCTGAATTATTCCGACGATGTGATATTTATGGACGGAGGCAAGCTTGTTTTTCAGGGCGCGCCGACAGACGCCGTCGAATCCGGAATCGCGCAACGCGTATTAAACGTAAATATATCACGATCAGACAGCGGATATATGCTATCCCCTAAAGACGATATCCTAACCAATCGGCAAACCGAAATTAGTGAATCCGAAAAATGACAAATACTGAAATGAGCTTTAAGCGAACGGAGCAAAAATACTTCGTTTCGGAAAACGCAAAAACGCGCATCCTCAGGCAGATCGAACAGCACGTCACGCCCGATAACTTCGGCGTAAGCACGATAATGAGCCTGTATCTTGATACGCCGGACCACAGAATAATCCGCGAATCGCTCGACGCGCGCGCATACGGCTCGGCATATCGCGCGAAGCTGAGGATACGATGCTACAACACGCCGACCTTGCTTGACCGCGCATATATTGAGCTTAAGCAAAAATACAAAAGCACCGTATATAAGCGCAGGCTCGGCACCTCGCTCGGCGAAGCGTATCGCTATTTATACGACGGCGTATTGCCGGAGCGATCTCAGATAATGAGCGAGATCGATTACATGATGCGGCACTATTCCGCTCCTCAGCCATCGTTTCTTATCGCTTATGAGCGCGAGGCGTATTTTTCTAAATACGATCGTTCTCTCAGAATAACCTTTGACCAAAATGTGCGATATCGCACGAGCGAGCTTGCACTCGAAATCGGCAGTCACGGCAAGCCCGTTAAGATGAACAACGATGTATTGATAGAGATCAAATCGTCAAGCGCGCTTCCGCTTTGGCTTTCCGATTGCCTATCCTGCGAAGGCGCATTTCCAACGTCGTTTTCAAAATACGCCGCCGCATATGCGGACAGCAAAACTCTAAATAACACGGAGAAATCACATGGAGCACGGGATTTACAACATATTTTCACGCCTTGAAATGTCAGACAGCTTTCTTGGTCTGTTCTTGATATGCACAGCGGCGTCGCTTATTTGCGGCATAATAATCGCGGCAGCTTTTTCGTATCGCAAGAATATCGGAAAAAGTCTGACATTCACACTTTTGATACTTCCTACGGCAGTCCAAACAGTGATCATGATGGTCAACGGCAATCTCGGAACAGGCGTAGCTGTAGCAGGCGCGTTTTCGCTCGTCAGATTCCGTTCGGCTCCGGGCAAAGCGCAGGATATCGCCGCAATATTTCTTTCGATGGCGGCTGGACTCGCTTCGGCTGCCGGATATCCCGCGATTGCCGTACTGTTTTCGTTTATTGTATGCGGAGTTTATCTGATCGTCTCTCAGCTTCCAAACAGCTCGGAAGGCGAGTACGACCTTAGGATAACCGTTCCCGAATCGCTGAACTTTTACGGCGTATTCGACGACATATTCAAAAAATATACGCGCACATACCGTACCGTTAGCGTTAAAACAAGCAATATGGGAACGCTCTATAAGCTTCATTACAAGATCGTTCTTATCTCTCCGGAGCAATGCCGCGAGCTCATCGACGAGCTGAGGTGCCGCAACGGAAATCTCGAGATCAGCCTGAGCAAGTCGGAGATCAGTCGGGACGAGCTTTGAGAGCGAAAAAATATCGCACCGATTTACATAAATATTATATACGAGCATATAAACGGAGGATCAGATGAAAATTGTAACTTACAATCTCAGATGCGTCTGGGACGGAGACGGAATCAACGGATTTATGCACAGAGCAGGTATGCTGTATGATAAGATATGCGACGACAAGCCCGACATCATCGCTTTCCAGGAAGTAATACCGAAACAGCTTGACGTTCTCGAAAAGCTGATGCCCGAATATATGTTCGTCGGTCACGCGAGAGAGGAAGATCTGTCGCGCGAAGGACTGTATACCGCGTTCAAAAAATCTGATTTTATTCTTTCAGCCTCCGAGGTGTTCTGGCTCGCGCCGAACAAATACAAGCCCGGCTCAAGATTTGAAAAAGGCGATCTGCCGAGAATATGCGTAAAGGTTCTGCTGTATCACAAACAGAGCGGAAAGATGCTCCGCGTATACAACGTGCATCTCGATCACACAAACGAGGAGATACGCCGCCGCGGTATCAAGATCGTGCTGGCGGAGATCGCCGCCGACCGCGAAAAACTCCCCGTCGGACTCGCGCTTCTCGGAGATTTTAATGCAGAGCCGCAGGAAGCCGCAATAAAATGTTGTAACAGCTTCACCGCGCCGCACCTTACGGACGTTACGTCGCATCTCACGGCAACGTATCACGAATACGGCACGCTCGTACCGCCGATAAAGATAGACTACATCTTCCTGTCCGACGAGCTTGCTCAGCTTGCCACAGGCACGACCGTTTGGAGCGAATCACACAACGGAATATATTATTCCGATCATTTTCCGGTAGAGGTAACTCTCGCAGACTTCTAAAGATAGCACAGCACGGGTAATCTATATTTTCAAAAGGAGAACCGAGTATTGAATTATTCCGAGATCACACCATATATCAAAGAGCTTGCACAGCTTTCAGATTCAAACAATCACATCGTTCCCGATATGTACGCAAAATACGACGTAAAGCGCGGGCTTCGCGACATTGACGGAAACGGAGTGATCGCGGGGCTGACTGAGGTTTCCCGCATTACCGCTAAAGAAAAAGATGTAAACGGAAACGACCGCCCATGCGACGGTCAGCTCTATTACAGAGGAGTAAACGTCAGAAGTATCGTCAGCGGCTTTCTCGCAGATGACCGTCCCGGCTTTGAAGAAACCGTATATCTGCTTCTGTTTTCAAAGCTTCCGAATAAGAATGAGCTTTCCCGCTTTTGCGAGCAGCTGTCAAGCTATCGCTCGTTGCCGCCGTCCTTCGTTCGCGATATGATCCTCAAGGCGCCGGGCAAGGATATGATGAATATTTTGTCAAGATGCGTTTTGGCGCTTTACACATACGACGATGACCCGGACGATATATCTACAGCAAACGTCTTGCGGCAGTCCTTACAGCTTATCGCGCAATTCCCTCTACTCGCAGTATACGGCTATCAGTCGTTCCGGCATTATCACAAATCGAAAAGCCTGTTCATCCAGTATCCGAAAAAAGAGCTGAATACCGCCGAAAATCTTCTGTATATTTTGCGTGAAAACGGAAGCTATACGCCGCTTGAGGCAAAACTGCTCGATCTCGCACTTGTATTACACGCAGAGCATGGCGGCGGCAATAATTCAACGTTCACCACGCACGTCGTGACCTCCTCCGGCACAGATACATATTCCGCCGTATCCGCAGCGCTCGGTTCTCTCAAGGGACCGCGCCACGGCGGAGCCAATATCAAGGTCATGCAGATGTTCGACGACATGAAAGCAAGCATCAACACCAAGGATAAGAGTGCCGTCAAGGATTATCTTGTCAAGCTTCTCGACAAACAGGCGTTTGACCGCGCCGGATTGATATACGGAATGGGACACGCGGTATATTCGCTGTCCGACCCGCGCGCCGATATTCTCAGGACCTATGCCGAAAAGCTGTCCGAAGAAAAGCAAATGCGCGAGGAATTTGAGCTTTACGAGCTTGTTGAAAAGCTGGCACCGGAGATCATCTCTGAAAAACGTAAGATGTATAAGGGCGTCAGCGCCAACGTGGATTTTTACTCCGGCATGGTCTATAAGATGCTCGGTCTGCCGTATGAGCTGTTCACACCGATATTCGCGGTCGCGCGCATCGCAGGCTGGAGTGCACATCGCCTCGAAGAAATACAAAATTCCGGAAAAATAATCCGACCGGCGTACACAAGCGTCAAGGACGAGGTAAAGTATGTTCCGCTTGCAAACAGATAATGCCCCCTCGCGAGCATGATCTCACACAGCAAATAGCGTCGGCAAAAAACACCGCTGTCTATAATAATAATTGTAATATAAAAAGAGCTGAGTTAAAAATACTCAGCTCTTTTTTATCAAAGCTTTTCACTATTCAGGCTTGAGAGATCGCTTATCAAAAGCGAAATATGCCCACGCTGTTCGTCGGTAAGTCGGGAAACGTCGATCGTTGACGCATTCTCACGTCCGAGTAGCTCGTCCGTCGTTACTCCGAACAGATCGGCAATCTTAACGAGCATTTCGATAGACGGCAATACGTTATCATTTTCCCAATTTGACACGCATTGCTTCGTAACGCCAAGTAGCTTCGCGAACGCAACTTGACTCATTCCGCGCGACGCTCTCATCGCCCTGATATTTTCATTCAACGTATATATCATCGTTTCCTCAGCAAATACAATTTTTACAATACTATTATAAATTTTTACTTGACATTTATAAAATACTATAGTATACTAATAATTGACAGAAAATCTACGGAGCAGAGAATCGTGAACGACCGCAAAAGAAAAGCGTTTCCGCGCATATTGCGTTTTTCGGCATGTCTTATAGCGTTGTTTACCGTCACGGCGATCGTATTCGGAGCGTACAAGTGTCCGCTGTATACTGTATTCGGAATCCCGTGCCCCGGTTGCGGAATGACTCGCGCAATGCGTAGCTTATTGCACCTTGATTTCCGCTCGGCGTTTGAATACCACTCTCTTTTTCCGCTCCCGATATTGCTTGCGGGATATCACATTGCAAGACGAATATTCGGCTTTCCCGTAAAGATAGAGAATTTTCTTGTTGCAGTCAGCTTTTGTTTATTTTTAACCAGATGGGTATATATAATTATAAATTAACAAAGGAGATTCGGCAACATGGCAAAGGAAACAACAATTGAAATTTCGCAAGACTTTCCGTTTGAAAAATTAGAAGAAGCTATAACGGAGCTATACGAGGACAAAGGCTTCAAGGTAAAGATATCAAAAATGAAAGACGGAAGAAAGATCACAGTCGAAAAAGGCGTGGGCGGCATCAATACCGTGCTCGGTTTAGGAAAGCGAGCCGTCGCCAACGTAACCGTCCGTGGCAAAGAGCATAATAAACTCAGCATATGCTGTTCGGTTGCCGACGGCGAATGGACTGGCAAAGTCGTAGGCGGAATTTTAGGACTTTTCCTTTGTTGGATTCCGGCAATAACGGCGGCTATCGGATTGTGCGGACAATTATCGCTCAACGGAGAGCTTTTTGACGAAATCGAATCCGCGGCATCCTCGATCGGCGAATAATTCAAAACAAAATTAAATCGTCTCAGGCGGACATTTGTCACGCTTGAGACGATTTTTGTTTAACTCGCCGTGTCCCTCGTTCACATTAAATTAATATATTATTAACACTTGACGCTTTTGCATACTGTCGCAATATGCTATACTTAATGAATATAATGGGAAAATTTGAAATATTTAGGAAGTGGCGTCGACGTATATGAAACAGGATCAGAAGTATGCGCCGCGACGCCGTGCGAAAGCCGATCATGGCATCCGCTTCGCTCCACGTTCTGCCAGGAGGTATGTATGAACGCAACAGACTACATTTTACAGATCATCACTTTATTCGGTGGCATCGCTCTTTTTCTGTTCGGTATGGACGTTATGGGAAAGGCGCTCGAAAAACAAGCCGGCGGCAAGCTGCAAAACATTCTTGCAAAAATGAGCTCATCGGCTCCGAAGGGCTTCATTCTCGGCTTAGCCGCTACCGCGCTTATCCAATCATCGTCCGCAACAACGATAATGCTTATCGGCTTTGTAAACTCCGGCATCATGACGCTAAAGCAGACCGTCGGAGTGATAATGGGCGCAAATGTCGGAACCACCGTTACGGCTTGGCTGATATCGCTTACCGCCCTTGAAGGCGACAGCTTTATCGTTCAGCTGTTCAATCCAACAACGCTCGCTCCGCTTCTCGGAATAATCGGTATCGTTCTCGTAATGTTTACGAAAAGCGAACGCAAGCGCGGCATTGGTACGATAATGCTCGGATTTATGGCGCTGATGACAGGTATCAATATTATGTCCTCCGCCATGGAGTTTCTCAAAAACGAGGCATGGTTCTCAAATCTTATGATCTCGTTCTCAAATCCTATACTCGGCATCGTCGTCGGAATCGCGCTTACGGCTATTATCCAGTCGTCGTCGGCTTCCGTGGGAATTTTGCAGGGACTTTGCGCAACCGGCATCGTGACGTACGGCACGGCGATCCCGATGATCCTCGGCCAGAATATCGGCGCGTGCTTCATCGCGCTCATAGCCGCTATCGGCTCTAACAGAAACGCACGTCGTACCGCCATGGTGCACTTGTATTTTAATGTTATCGGCGTATTGCTTTTCGGAATAGCTTTCTATACGCTTAACGCTATCGTACCGCTGGGAATACTCGGAAAAGCCGCAAACGAAGTCGGAATCGCAATAGTCCACACAAGCTTTAATCTCCTTACGACGATGGTGCTTCTCCCCATAAATCGCGTGCTCGTTAAGCTTGCCGTCCTTACCGTTCCGGAAGCGAAAGAGCCTGAAAAGCAAACTCTGCTCGATACGCGCCTTATCGCCACTCCCGCGGTTGCGCTTCAACGCGCACTTGACATTACGTTCAAAATGATAGATTGCGTACACGCCGCGTTTACAAAGGGCGTAGCGCTGACTCATTCATACGATCAGTCGACGTTTGATGAAGTACAGGCTCTCGAGGATCAAACAGATAAATACGAGGACGCGCTCGGCACATATCTCGTACAGCTTTCCGGCGAGGAGCTGTTGACTGAAGATACTCACACGCTGAGTACGCTTCTGTATACGATCAGCGATTTTGAAAGAATCGCTGACCATGCCGTGGCTATCGGAAAAGCCGGCTGCGAGATCGCAAGCAAGCCGGTGCATTTCTCTGAGCAGGCGAAAACAGAGCTTTTGGTGCTCGAAGACGCCGTTGCCGATGTACTTGAAAGAACTCACAGCGCTTTCGTCAACCGCGATTTTGAGATGGCGGCAAAGGTCGAACCGCAGGAGCAGGTCGTAGACGAGCTTGTCAGAGAGATCAAGTCAAGGCATATCAACCGCCTGAGAAACGGCAAATGCACCGTTGAATACGGCTTTGTGCTTGACGATCTTCTCACCGCATACGAGAGGATCGCGGATCACTGCTCAAATATTGCTATAGAAATGCTCCAAGCGGCAGAAGGTAAAATGGACGCGCACGAATATCTCGGGGCGCTCAAGGCCGGCGAGCTTAGAGAAAGCGAGATCTTTGAAGAACGCTACGAAAAATATCTCAAAAAATATTCGTTCCCGCAGGAAGACCAGGATAAACCGCAAAACTGATCACATCAAATCGAGAATCCCGTATGATAACAGGCGATTATCATACGGGATCTCTTTTATTTCTCAGACCGTGCCGCTTACCGTTATCACAGCCACGCCAGGATCTACGCTCCAATTGCCGCCCGTTCCCTGACTGAAGCTCGCCGCGGGCACCGTGATTGCGCCGGCGGTGCTTGAAAATTCTCCGCTCGTCTCACTGTAGGTATATTCCGTTCCCTCAGTCCAAGACGCACCGTTGTATGTCACGGTAATGCCGCTCAGGCTCGGCGAAAAAGTGTCGCTCAGTATTACATTATCGGAAGCCGTCGCAGCCGCATTTCCCGAATTTTGTATGGTAAATGTGTACGTTATTCTTCCGTTTTCGGCAACGACGACCGGCGACATTGCTTTAGTGATCGAAAGCGAAGCTCCGCTCTCCGCCGTAACGGTCTCCGACGCAGTAATATCGCTCAGACCGTCGCCGGAAACTGTAGCAGTATTGACCACCGTCCCGCCGGACGCCGGATTTGCATATTCGTTCGCAACAGCCGCATATATCAGCGTCGCGTTGCCGCCCGCCGACACGTTGATTCCGGATATTACAAGGGAATCACCTACCGTCACACTCGGAGTGGGCTGAAGCACGCCGTTCGCATAATATCTGATCGAGCCTTCACGATAATCAAGAGGCGTCAGAGTCGATGAGCCAAACGTATATGCGCCGAGATCATCCGTAACCGTCAGATCGGAATACGCGCTTGTACCGGTATTGACGATCGAAACGATATACGTTATATTGTCGCCGATAGCATAGACTTCTTCAAGCGCAGTCTTGCTCGCCGATAGTACAGCTACTATCTCGCCAGTAGTAATATTCGAGCTTGCAACGCCGCCGCTGTATGAAAGCCGCGCCTGATTTGTGATTATTGCCATAAAGTTATCCCCCTTCTCGCAGGTACGCCTGCTGTATTATAATATGCCGTCCGTTCGCCTTTTGTCACTGCGCAGAGCGCCGTTTTTTAATTTCACGCAAAGTATTATATTGACTTTATCACAGCAATATGATATAATTAATTTGATGTTTTTTCGCATTAATAACACGAAACAAGAAAGATAATTATGGACATTTTGTATTCAAATCTACAGTATTTGCATTGGCAACAGCTTGTCATGTGGGCTATAGGCGGCCTCCTGATCTATCTTGCCATCAAAAAAGATATGGAGCCTACGCTTCTTCTGCCGATGGGCTTCGGAGCGATACTTGTCAATCTGCCGCTTTCCGGCGTCATCACACAGTATTATCAAGTGGTAGACGGCGTGAATCAGCCGATATCAAAGGCGCTCTACAATTCCCTGCTTGCCGACGGCGCATCGAACGTTCACTTTGAAGAAGGTATACTCGATGTCTTATTCAATTCCGGTATTGCGAACGAATTGTTCCCGCTCCTGCTGTTTATCGGAATCGGTGCAATGATCGACTTCGGGCCGATCCTCTCCAATCCCAAGCTGATGATGTTCGGCGCGGCAGCTCAGTTCGGCATATTCTTTACGCTTTGCCTTGCGTCGATGTTCTTTCCGATCAAGGACGCAGCCTCTATCGCTATAATCGGCGCTGCCGATGGTCCTACCTCCATCGTTGTCGCAAACAAGCTCGGCTCACAGTTTATGGGAGCGATAATGGTCGCGGCGTACTCTTATATGGCGCTCGTCCCGATCATACAGCCGCCGGTCATAAAATTACTGACTACTAAAAAAGAGCGCCTCATTCGTATGCCGTACATACAGAAAGAGGTAAAGAAAAGCACGCGCATCCTGTTCCCGATAATCATTACGATAGTCGCCGGCATCGTAGCTCCCGCGTCCGTCTCGCTCGTCGGATTCTTGATGTTCGGAAATCTCATTCGCGAATGCGGAGTTCTCAATTCTCTGTCGGAAACAGCGCAAAAGGTACTCGCAAATCTCATAACGATCTTCCTCGGAATTACGATAGCAACAAGAATGCATTACGCGGATTTCCTTGCGCCTCAAACGCTTCTTATTCTCGGACTCGGTCTTTTCGCATTCATCTTCGACACCGCAGGCGGCGTCCTGTTTGCGAAATTCATCAATCTTTTCCTCAAAAAAGACAAGAAGATCAATCCGATGATAGGCGCAGCGGGCATCTCCGCATTCCCCATGTCGGGCAGAGTCGTGCATAAAATGGGTCTGAAAGAAGATCCTCAGAATTTCCTTTTGATGCACTCAATCGGAGTTAACGTCTCCGGCCAGATAGCCTCCGTAATCGCCGGCGGTCTGATTCTTAATTTCTTTATGAGCTAAGGAGGTCGCCATGAATATTAATTTTTCCGCATTTATTTCAAGCCTGTATTATATGGGCGTCGGTATGCTCTCGATCTTTATCGTGATCGGCGTTATAATAGCCATAACATATCTTCTCAATTATTTTTCGTCTAAGGCTTCAAGCTCCGAAAACAGCGATGATCAGTAAGAAAAGGCATCCCCGTCGTCAATGGCGAGGATGCCTTATATTTTAAGGAGAAAAACACGTGACTTCTTTCTTGATCTTGGCGGCGATCGTTATATTCGCCTGCGTAATTTTGAATAAAATATCAAGCAAACTCGGTATTCCGATGCTGCTTGCGTTTATACTGCTCGGTATGTTTTTCGGCACAGACGGTATCCTTAAGATCCCGTTTGATAATTACGATATGGCTGAGCAAATATGCACCTTCGCGCTGATATTCATAATCTTCTACGGCGGCTTCGGCACCAACTGGCGCGCCGCTAAACCGGTAATCGCACAATCACTCTTGCTGTCGTCGCTCGGAGTTGTGATCACCGCGGCGCTCACGGGACTGTTTTGCCACTTCGTTCTGCATATAGGATTGCTTGAAAGCTTTTTGATCGGCTCGGTAATTTCCTCTACAGACGCGGCGTCCGTGTTCTCGATACTGCGTTCAAAACGTCTGAATCTCAAATATAATACCGCCTCTATGCTTGAGCTTGAAAGCGGAAGTAACGATCCGTTTTCGTATATGCTCACCGTGATCTTTATCGCCGCGCTCAGCGCTACCGACAACATGGGCGTGCTCGATATCATAAAAATGCTCACGCTCCAAATTGCGCTCGCCGCACTGTTCGGAGTATGCATCTCCGCCATAGCGATATTCATGCTCCGCCGCATACGCTTTGCAACAAACGGATTCGACGTCATTTTCGTTGTCGCGGTCGCGATATTGTCATACGCACTACCGACGCTTTTCGGCGGCAACGGATATCTGAGCGCATACATAGTCGGCATCGTCCTCGGAAACGTGGAATTCCGCAATAAAAAGAATCTCGTGCATTTCTTCGACGGCATCACAGGCCTGATGCAGATATTGATATTCTTCATGCTCGGACTTCTCGCATTTCCGTCAAAGCTTCCGCAGATCGCGCTCATCGGCTTGCTGATCGCGCTGTTCATTACGTTCGTCGCGCGTCCGATAGCGGTATTTGCCATACTCGCGCCGTTTCGCAGTAAAATATCTCAGTCTCTCGTAGTATCGTGGGCAGGTCTACGCGGCGCGGCATCCATAGTTTTCGCGATCATGGCGACAATGGCAGTGTCTACCGAAAACGATATTTTCCATATCGTATTTTTCATAGTCCTGTTCTCGATATTGCTTCAAGGAACGCTTCTCCCAGTTATTTCAAAGCTGTTCAAGATGATAGACAAAAACAATGACGTCATGAAAACGTTTAACGACTATACCGACGAAGTCCCCGTACAGTTTATCCAGTTCGCGTTGAACGAAGGTCATACGTGGTGCGACAAATATCTCAAGGATGTAACGATGCCGCCGTCAACTCTCGTTGTGCTTTTGAAGCGCGGAAACGAGAATATCGTGCCGAGCGGTCAGACGCAACTGAAAGCCGGCGACAAGCTCATATTAAGCGCGGGAACGCCGGAAAACGTTGACGGCATACATCTCTCCGAGCTGAAGATCAAGGGAGACGATGAATTTGTCGGCAAAACGATCGCATCATTGCCGAAACGTGCAGATAATTCGCTGATAATCATGATCCAGCGAAAAGACGCCATCATAATTCCTTCGGGCGATGTAGTGATCGAGCAAGGCGACGTACTTGTTATCAACCATTCGGATTAAAAATGCGGCGCAATTCGGCAATTGAAAAATATAGCCTCGCGAGCGAATCGGAGGTCCTACTTCATTAAAAGTCGAACTTATAAAAACAAAGAACTGCCGTCAAACGATGGCAGTTTTTTCGTTAAGTCCTCATGAAGTTATTAGAGCATAGTCAAATGGGGCAAGTTGAAAAATTCGCAAAAATGTGATATAATATTTCAGATTATTAGAGAGATAAATCCGAATTTACGGAGGTTTATTTTTGAATAAAGAAATTAGAAGAAAAGATAGGATAATTACCGATATTAATCAAATTATAAAAATCGTAGATGAAGCTAAAATTCTTCATTTAGGACTGATA
>CAYXNQ010000020.1:0-1103 GCA_964466545.1 uncultured Lachnospiraceae bacterium
ACGAAATGTGCAGTGATCTTGCAAAATGGCAGGAAATGAATCCCGACGGATACGTTCGGTGATCATATGTCGATTACAAGATCGTATTTCGGCAAGCTGGCGAGCGGCGAGGAGATATCGCTGTACACGCTTGGCAATTTATCCGGTACGGTAGTATCCGTCAGTGATTTCGGCGCGACTCTTGTCGATATTCGGACGCCGGACAAAAACGGTATATCCGACAGCATAATTTGCGGATTTGATTCTGTGGACGGTTATCTGACGGATTGCGGATATCAGGGGGCTACCGTAGGCAGAGTTGCAAACCGCATTTCAGGCGCCGGTTTTACGCTTGACGGAAGGCAGTACAGATTGACCGAAAATCACGGCAAACATCACCTACACGGCGGAACGTGCGGATTTTCTTTCAGAATATGGAATGTCGAGCTTTACGACGGCGACGAGCCTACCGCTCTTTTTTCGCGCGTCAGCTCTGACGGCGAAGAGGGGTATCCCGGCAATCTGTCGGTTACTGCAGCGTTCAGGCTTTTGCGCGGCGGCGCTCTCGCAATCTGCTACAGAGCCGAGGCGGACGCTAAGACCGTCGTAAATATGACGAATCATTCGTATTTTAATCTCGACGGCATATCCTGCGGAAACATCGACAGCCATATCCTTTCGATATCGGCAGACGCGATAAACGAAGCAGATACCGAGCTGATTCCTACCGGCAGATTTCTTGACGTTTCAGGTACTCCCTTTGATTTCAGGAAGCCGCGCAGAATAGTTGACGGCTTTTCGTCAGATCACGAAATGATACGCGCCTTCGGCGGATACGATAATTGTTATATTCTTCGCGATAGCGGAGGTAATCTTCGCGAGGTTGCACAGGTGTATTCCGAAAAGAGCGGCAGGCAAATGAGGCTGTTTACTGATCAGCCGTGCGTCCAGCTCTATACGGCTAACGGGATCGACGAGAGCGGCGCACATTATCGCGGCGGCGTTTCTCCTAAAATACACGGCAGTTTTTGCCTTGAAACTCAAAAGATGCCCGATTCCGTAAATCATGCCGGATTCACCGATATTACTTTGCGCCCCGGGGATATCTACGAGGCAAATACGGT
>CAYXNQ010000020.1:1203-15221 GCA_964466545.1 uncultured Lachnospiraceae bacterium
CCGGATTCACCGATATTACTTTGCGCCCCGGGGATATCTACGAGGCAAATACGGTTTTCGATTTTTCACAGCGGATCAGTGAGCTGTGAGATGCTTGAAATCGGCAGTAGCGCAAATTGATCATACAAAACAGGCGGTATCGGGCTTCGGTTGGATGCCGCTTTTTGAATTTTACGGGAAGCTTTAACTGCGATTTATGAAATGCGGGCAAAGCATATCAAATGATGACAGGTGAATTATGAAACAAGAAGATCGAAAATACTACGAAGCATATGACGAACGCTATAAAACGGCTCACGCCCGCGGTGTGAGCTGGGCGCATGATACCGGCACGCCGATCGTGACGGAAATCCTCGAAAAATATCACATCAAGAGCGAAAGCTCGCTACTTGAGATCGGATGCGGAGAGGGGCGTGACGCAAAGGTTGTGTTTGAGCGCGGTTATGCGTTGACTGCCACCGATATTTCAAAAGAAGCGATAAAATACTGTCAAAAGCAGATGCCGAAATATGCGTCTCATTTCCGTGCATTCGATGTTCTTTCCGACGCGTCGGATGAAAAACTTGACTTTATCTATTCTGTTGCTGTCATTCATATGCTTGTGCCTGATGAAGACAGAGACAAGTTTTATCGATTCATTCGCGAGCATTTGCGAGAAAACGGAATTGCGCTGATCTGTACGATGGGTGACGGCGAGATTGAAAAGCAGAGTGATATTTCATTGGCATTTGTGCCGCAAGAACGGTTTCATGAATCCGGAAAAATGACTGTTACGGGGACCTCATGCAGAATCGTATCGTGGGACACATTCGAGAAGGAGATCGCGCGTAATGAGCTGACGCCGATCGAAAAGGGAATGGCAAGCTCTTTACCGAATTTTGATCGCCTTATGTATGCGGTCGTAAAAAGATAAAAATGCAGTGAAATTGCTGCTATCTGTATTCAGAAAGGAAAACGGTTATGAAGATCGCACTTGCGGCGGCGCAGATAGTTGACGGTGATATAAGCTACAATCTATCGCAGATGGAACGTTATATGAGGGAGGCAAAAACGGTGGAAGCAGACCTCGTTTGCTTCGGAGAAGCGTTCCTGCAAGGCTTTAATGCTCTTTCGTGGCAGTATGAGGAAGATGAGAAAGTTGCGGTGAGTACCTCGTCGCAGATGTTTGTGCAAATAAAAGAACTGACGAAAGAGATCGGCATTGACGTTTTATTCGGATATAACGAAAGAGATCGTCAGTCACTCTATTCCTCATGCGCGCTGATCTCCGACGGCGAGCTGATCTATAACTACCGCCGCATTTCAAAGGGCTGGAAAGAATGCACCAAAACAGACGGGCACTACAAAGAGGGTGAGTCTGTCAAATTGTTTGAATATAAAGGCAAGAAATGCGCGATAGGTCTGTGCGGCGACCTGTGGGAATATCCCGAACGGTTTGCCGTAGGCGAGGATATCCTGTTTTGGTCGGTCTATGTCTGCTGGACAAAAGAAGAATGGGAAAACGGCGGCAAGCTCGAATATGCGAGCCAGGCCAAGCTGTGCTGTGAGAATACGCTGTATGTCAACTCCATCTGCGCCGGAGATGCCTTCGGCGGTGCCGCGCAATTTGTGGGTGGAAAGGTTAAAAAAGAGCTACCGATTTTCAACGAAGGTTTGTTGATCGTAGAGATTTAAGGGGTTGGATATGGACGGAAAATTACTGGCGAATGCGGCTTCTGTCGCGGTTGCGAGTGTTTACCGATGAAAAAACGCAAGCACTCAAGCGGAAAGGAATAATTAAAAATGAAAACAAGATCAATTTATGTGATGAACCTATGCGTTCCATGCGAAAACCGCTGTCGATATTGTCTGCTTTCATATGACGGTAAAATCAACGGCGTCGATTATCAAAGAAGTGAAAATTATGCGTCGCGATTCTATATATGGCTAAAGAAAAATCGACCTGATCTGTCGTTTTTATTCGGCTTCGGATACTCAATGGAACATCCGAAGTTGCTTGAGGCTATTGATTTTTGCAGGAGCATCGGCTCTGCGAGTGGCGAATTTTTGCAGTTTGACGGCATGAAATTTCGCACAGAGCAAGAGTTGAAACTGTTGCTGACACAATTGAAAGAGCATGGCATTCGTCTGATCAACTTGACATTCTACGGCACGGAAAATTATCACGACCGTTTTGCCGCGAGAGTCGGAGATTATCGGCTGATGATTCTGACGCTGGCGATGGCAAATAAAGTCGGATTTGATGTGTCGGTCGGCATCCCGCTGACGCACGAAAACGCGCGGCAAGCGGACGATTTGATTTTCGAGCTGAATCGGTATCGCACAAAGCAGATCACCTGTTTCATTCCGCATGGAGAAGGAAGGGGCAGATTGCTCGATACAGTTCGCCTAACGGCAAAAGATTATGACGAATTGAGTGATGACGTCCGAAATCGCATCAATCGTAATCGCTTCAAAACCGAAAGCGAATGGTTACGCTACGGTTTTAATGTGCCGCAAAATCGCACACTGACCGTAACGCTAACACCTGAAAATATTGAGTATTTTGAAAATCTTCCGTTCGATGAAACGATTGCATATCTTGAAAAGCTGGACGACGATTATTACAAGGCTGTTCCGCCCGTGGAGGAGCTTGCACGGCAATACGGAAATTCCGAGGGAGACCGATTTTTCAGTGAAAGAGATTTGTATTTGCACTATCAATATCGCTATTTATCGGAGCATCACATAGACGTTTATGATATCAATGACGAACGCCAATGTTTCAGTCGGAGATACTGAGAAAACGGCGGCAAGCTCGAATATGCACAGCAGGCAAAGCTGTGCTGTGAAAACACGCTGGATGTAAACTCAATTTCGCGGTGCGATTCACTTTATGGATGGTGAAATTTATCGGGAGCTACCGTTTTTTCAAGAGGGCGTCAAAGCAGTGATCGAGGGAAGCTACGGTGAGGCTTGGTCGCTACGCAAGGTCTTGCGACGCTTTATCTGGCACGACCGAATCCACGCGAAAGCCATGTATCTAATGGCGGTAAAGCTGTTCGGGGTGGAGAATGTGGCGGATACGTTTTATTTTAGATTGGAGAAGGATATGATAACTTATGAAAAGGCAGAGATCTGCGACATAGAGCGTATATATTGCCTCTGCAAACAGCTTATTGACGATTACGAAAATATCGACCGCATTGATTATGAAAAGGTGATGAAATGGGTTCGCAGGAAGATCGAGAGTTCAATCGATGAATATACCGCAGTATATGTGTCCGGTGAAAAGGCCGGTTATTACCACTTTTATCAAAACGAAGACGGAGAATATGAGATCGATGATCTGTATATCTTCTCGGAGTATCAAAATAGGGGAATCGGAACGGAGATAATTAAAAAATGCTGTTCCTCTGTCAACGCCCCAGTGATGCTGTATGTTTTCGTTAAAAACGAAAAAGCCGTTGCCCTTTATCAAAGACTTGGATTTAAGGTTATACGGACTGTAAATGGCAGCAGGTATGTCATGAGGAGAGAGAGGTAAAATGAACAAAGATAGGTGTGTTCCTTGCAACGAGGGCGTTTTGAATATCCGTGTGGGTGCGAGTATTATGAAAGACGGAAATCGATCGCCTTGGTTTCGTGCATGAAAATTATTTCTACGGAGATGCTCCTTTCAATTTTGGCAAGCTGATCTACGAAATTTCATTGTTCTTTTATATGAAAGTGCCGGAGGACTTTGCCGCGACCGTCGAAAGCTTCACAGAGGATAGCTGCAAGGATTATTTGGTATGGGTTTTCCGGACGATGACATTAAAATGTATCCCGAATTTTTCGGACTGAACTGAGAGCGCGAGCTGATGGCGTAAAATATTTTGTACGGACGAAAGATCACATCGACAGGATGCGCGATGAAAATTTCACTGAGAAAAACGAATTTGCGGTAAACAGCGGCGATCATCACAGCTATCGGTGTTCTTTACGATATAATCACAGGCGATGAATGGGCCGTGAAGCTTTTGCGGCGCGTCAGAATCGTTTTATGCCGAAAATAACAGATAGATGACGTTATTCAGAAAATATAAAAGTAAATGTGTTCGCGGTAAAAAGCCGCGAATTTTATTTTTGGGGTTGCTTGAAAATGCACGAAAATGTGATGATAAAATAGAGCTGTGCGGCGGGGACAATCTAACACTCAGTTGTTAATAATGCACAAAAAATATGTCGATATTTTTACGCCGCGTGAGTAATATAATTTTGTTTTTTCTATTGAAATGTGATTTTTGATAGTGTATAATAAGTAAGTCAGGTGATTTTATGCACCTTGCAATAAGTTGTTCGAATAAAGGAGCTCAGCAATGGCAAACATCACAACAAAAGAAATTCGTAATATTGCCCTTCTCGGTCACGGCGGAAGCGGCAAGACATCCCTCGCGGAGGCAATGCTTTATCTCGGTAAAGAGATAGACAGACTCGGCAAAACTCCCGACGGAAATACAGTTTGCGACTTTGATGCTGAAGAAATCAAACGTAATATCTCTATTTCTCTTGCAACCGCGCCGCTTATTTGGGATGGCATAAAAATAAATCTGCTCGACACTCCCGGCTTCCTCGATTTTATCGGTGAGGTAAACGAAGGTCTGCGTGTTGCGGACGCCGGCATCATTATGGTTGACGGCAAAGCAGGCGTTGAGGTAGGAGTGGAGCTCAGCTGGGATCATTGCGATGACGCCGGTATTCCGCGTGCGTTCTTTATTAACAAATGCGACGATCCCGACGCGGATTATTCCAGAGTTCTTAATGATCTTCACGATAAATTCGGCGCGCGCGTATGCCCCGTAATCATACCGATCAAGCATGGCGGCGAGATGATACTCGTTGACCTGATTGAAATGCGTGCGTTTACATATGATGGAAGCGGTGTGCGCAAAGAGATAGAAATGACGGACGCTCTCGTTGCCGCAACCGAGGAGTATCAGGGAATACTCAACGAAGCTGTCGCAATGACCGACAATGCGCTTCTTGAGAAATTCTTTGCCGAGGAGGAGATTACTCGCGACGAAAAGGCAGAGGCGCTCCATAACGGTATAATCCACGGCTCTATCGTTCCTGTGTATGTCGGTTCGGTTACAACGCTGTGCGGCGTAACTATCTTGCTTGACGCGATCAAAGCTTCATTCCCGCGCCCGACGGCAAGAACAGATCATAAGATCGTAGACGGCACGATTGAAGAATATAAGTTCGATCGCGAAGGAGACCCCTCTATATTCGTATACAAGACAGTTGCCGATCCGTTTGTCGGAAAGATGTCTTTCTTCCGCGTCATGAGCGGTACAGTCAACAATACGATGACTCTTAAAAACGTCAATACCGGAGCTTCCGAAAAGCTTGCGCATATTTATACGATGCGCGGCAAGAAGCAGATCGAGGTCGATTCCCTCGTTTGTGGCGATATCGGTATGATCGCCAAGCTGTCGAATACAAACACAAACGATACGCTGTATCTCAACGAGCCTGTTGCGTATGCGCCGACTGTATTCCCCGAACCGAATATGGCTAAGGGTATAGTCCCCGCGGCTAAGGGCGATGAGGATAAGATATCCGGTGGTATCGCAAAGCTTCTTGAAGAAGATAAGACTCTGAAATACGAAAACAATTCCGAAACCAAGCAGATGCTCATATACGGCGTCGGCGATATGCATCTTGATATCGTGGTATCTAAGCTCAAGAGCCGCTACGGTACGACGGTTCAGCTCGTAGAGCCTAAGATCGCTTACCGTGAAACGATCAAGAAATCCGTTCAGGTTGAAGGAAAGCATAAGAAGCAGTCCGGCGGCTCCGGCCAGTATGGTCACGTTAAGATCACGTTCAGCCCCGGAGAGAGCGAGGGACTTACATTTACGCAGAGCGTAGTCGGCGGAAACGTTCCCAAGCAGTATTATCCCGCGGTTGAAAAGGGACTTCAGGAAGCTATGGTCAAGGGCGTTTTAGCCGGCTTCCCGGTAGTAAATCTCGCAGCCGATCTGTTCGACGGCTCATATCACCCGGTCGATTCAAACGAAATTTCCTTCAAGCTTGCCGCGAAGCTCGCATATAAAGAAGGTCTGCCGAAGGCAAATCCTGTTCTTCTTGAGCCGGTAGGCGCGTTGAAGGCTCGCGTTCCGGATTACCTTGTCGGAGATGTTATCGGCGATCTGAATAAGAGACGCGGCCGTGTGTCCGGCATGAATCCCGACGAGAAAAAGCCCGGCTACACTATCGTAGAGGCAGATGTACCGAAGGCTGAAATGCTTGATTATACGATCTCGCTCAGAGCTATGTCGCAAGGAAGAGGCAGCTATGAGTTCAAGATCACAGGCTATGAAGAAGTGCCTTCGACAAATGCGCAGAAGATAATCGCCGAAGCGAAAAATGATGACGAGGATTGATCTTCAGTCAATATAATAAAATCCGAGCGGAATATTTCCGCTCGGATTTTTTATTGAAATTTTGTTTTTTCAAATCTACATCGGCGGATATACCGCAAGCAAAATTCCGCCGTGCAAGTGTATCCCGCCGCATTGTGCCGGAATCAAATACGTGTCGCCTGCTTTGTACGGGAAGATTCCGCAATCGGATTCGATCTCGCCGTTTCCGTTTGTACACATTACTACGGTGAAGGGCGCAATAGGAGCAATTGCGGCGATGTTTTCGGAATCATGCAGTACAACTGAAAATTCCTTGGCGGCGGCGAGTACGTTGCCGCTCAGCTTCGGAGAGACCGTTGAAAAACGCAGAGCGTCGATTTGTGATTTTGTATACGAGCACGCATTTTGGATAGCGGCGTCGATGTGAAGCGGGCGCAATGTGCCGTCTTTTTGTCGCCTTTCGTAATCGTACAGGCGGTATGTTGTGTTGGAATTGGTTTGAATTTCCGCAACTGTTATTCCGCCGCCGAGCGCGTGTATCATTCCCGGCGGAATTAAAAATATGTCGCCCGTGTGTACGGCTTCGTAATTTAATATATCGGTAAGACGGCCGTCGTTTATGTAATGCCTGAGCATTGCGAGATCGGTATAGCGCTTTAATCCGTACACTATTCTCGTTTCGGGCTTCGCCTGCAAAACATACCACAGCTCGCATTTTTCACGTTCACCGCTATTACGCGCGGCTTCGCCCGACGGATGAACTTGAATTGAAAGATCGTCATTTGCGTCAAGATATTTGATCAACAAAGGAAAATCATCTTTCATATTGGCAAAAAGTGGTATTTCGCTTAGGGGCATACCGGCATACGCTCCGTTTTCAATCACGGAGATATCACTTGGTTGCCTGATGGACAATTCCCAAGATTCCGCAACATAGGAGCCTTTTTTTGCTTTTGAGAAACGCTCGGATAAAAATGTGCCGCCCCAGATCGCGTTTTTGGTAATTGGGCGCAGCTTCATCGGATAATATACAGTGTTCATGGCGATCTTTATTTACGTATCATATTTACGTATCATATTTACGGCGGCGCTCGATGACATTTCCGCCGTAGCTTCGGATAGCTGCCGCGGCATTTTGCATGGCTTCGTCGTCCGGAGGTGAAAATCGACGGTCGTTTCTACCGAGACGCGCGCTTTTAGACAGACCGAGCGAATGATACGGAATGAGTTCGATTCCTTCGCAATTTTGTAATTCGTTTTGCAATTTTGCAACGGCGCAATAATGAGCTTCGTTCATATTTATTTCGGGAAGTATGATGCACCGCAGGCGAATCTTTCCGGTTGTTGTGGAGTCGATCTGCCTGAGATTGTCGAGAATATCCGACAGCGTAGCTCCTGTGTTTGCCATGAGCCGCGCGGCATCGGTATCTTTAATGTCGAATAAGACAGAGTCGAAAGCGGCGGCTATCGGCGTGAACTTTCGCGGAAACGCCCCTGATGTCTCGATCGCGATATTGACGTTGCTTGCACGCGCGAGGCGCAGAATCTCGCTTACGCCTTCGGGCTGTGCCATAGGCTCTCCGCCTGACAGCGTTAGTCCGCCTTTTTTGTGATAAAACGGGACGTCTCGGAGTACTGTTTTGATTATATCGTCGGTGCTGACGCTACGTCCGCTGATCTCTATCGCTCCGTTCGGACAAGCCTTCGCACAAGCACCGCATTTTTCGCATTGCTCGCGCTTGATAATGTGATTTTCAGAATCAACTGTATGAACACCGTGCGGGCACAGATCACCACAATATCCGCAATGCGCGCACAGCCGATCGGTGTAGAGCAGATCGCGCGAAAACGCCTGCGTTTCGGGATTGTGACACCAAGCGCAATGCAGTGGACAGCCCTTGAGGAAAACGACAGTGCGTATTCCGGGACCGTCGTGCATACAAAATCTCTGAATATCGGTTACTGTTACGTTCATTTTGCCGAGGTTTGTGTGGTTCTTGAGATTATCATGTCCTGCCACTCGCGGTTCAGAGTTATAAATCTAGCTGACCAGCCGGACACCCTTACGGCAAGTGCAGGGTAGTCCTCCGGATGCTCTTGCGCTCTGCGGAGCACCGCGTCGTCAATTACGTCGATCTGCATAAAGAATCCGCCGCACAGCAGAAATCCGCGATACAGACCTTCGATTGCTTCAATGCCGTCCTCGCCTTCTGCGGATGAAGGCATGAGTTTAATGTCAAGCGCCGCGCCGCAAGTCATCATATCGAGATTTATCTTTGAGAAGGAGCGAATTACCGCCGTAGCGCCGAGCTTATCACTGCCGGGCGTCGGCGAAATATTGGACGCGAGGATCTCATGCGCCTTGCGCCCATGCGGAGACGCGGTACGGAGCGGCGCCCATTCGATCTGTCTGCCGAATGTGCTGACTCCCGCTGGAATCTTTACATCGGACAGCGCGGAGCATTTGTCAGCCGCCGCGCGAAATACTGCCAGCACGTCGCCAAGTATGCGGTCACATTCATCATTATCGTTGCCGAAATAATCGAGCGACAGCGCGGCGCGCCGTATATGCTCGTAACCGACGTAATTTGCCTTCAGCGCAGACAAATATTCCGAATATGTAAAGCGCCGCTCGTCGAAAACGAGCTTTTTCAGTGCGTAAAGTGAGTTCGCCGCGTCGGGAGCGCCGCCGATATGCGCGCTGTCAATTACGTATTTAGGACCGCCGTTTTGATAGTCGCGAGCGGAATCTATACAGCCTTCGGTCAAAACCGACATTATTCCCATCGGATTTTGATCGTCGTGCCAGTCGAAGTATCGGTCAGTTTTCGCGTCATAGCTGTCAAAGTGACCTGCGAGGCGGGCTCGCATATTTTTTACGGTTTCCCTTTGAAGCTCATCTGCAAATGTTGCAAACAATTCGTCGTAGCTTTGGTAGATCACATCGGAGTCCGAGTCGATCTTCATGACATTTCGCTGAAGCACCTGCAATGCGTCGGTATTTTTATACGAAAAATTGGTGTAGCCGGGCATAATGACCTCCCAGCAACCGTCGTTTGCGTAAGATAGAGCTTCTTTTTCGGAATATCCGTACTTACTCAGCGATGACATGATCATCGGGTCGTTATATGCCGCAACGATTCCTCCGCCGAAGCGCGCTGTTTCGGCTATTTTCCTGAAAAGACGGTCGGGAGAGTTTGGAGATAGCCTTACGGCAATCGGAAAATCTGATATGCCAAGTTCTTCAACGATATCGAGTGCAAGATATGTGACTTCGTTTGTGACGTCGCATCCGTTTTCGTCGAGACCTGAGAGGACTATGTTTTGGTAATGCTGAGCGTCACCGGAGCCGCCCATGTTATATCCGCCTGCCCATTCCGTGCCTTTTATGAAGAAATGCGCGAGAAGCTCGCGCGCTTCGTCGATTGTTATTGCTTTGCTTGCGAGATCGTTTTTCAGAAGGTCGCCGAGCATTAAATCGATGCGACCGATTCCGGGCCACGCCGCCATCATTCTGGAATAAGCGAATATAAACCAAAGCGACTGAACGCCCTCGCGGAAGCAGGTTGCCGGTTTCATCGGGACATTGCGGAGATATTTTATATTTTCGAGATATTGAGGTTCGGATATTGCTTTTTCTTCGAGTGCCTTGATATATCTGGTGTGCCACAGCTCAAGACATTCGAGCGTGTTAAGGAGTAGATTGAGATAAGCCAGCTCTTTTCCGCTTTTTCGGCGCATCGCGGCAGTGATCCTGTCTTTATACCAATCACTGCCGTATTTTATAATATTGAAAAATGCAGGCGTAAGGTGACTGACGCCTGTGAATACACGCTCGCCGTGAAATCTTGCCGGCACGATGCAGTGCATTGAATCGTCGAACGGCGCAGAGCCGGAGATCAATTCTCCGGCTGCAATGCGTATCGGCGCTTCAAGGGCGATCTTCTTTTCCGCGGCGATGTATTTTTCGTATGCTGAAAGCTTATCAAAGCCGTCGATATCGTCAAGGATGACCGACGGGGTGCCCCGCGTCATTTTGCCGTATTTATGTTCGTATACGGATTCGTATGCGAATTTTCGTGTCGCGTAGCTTAAGCGGACGGGACGCTTGTCGGCGCAGGAAGAAACAAAATCCATAGCTTAACCTCTTATGCTTTCAGGTTAATTCGGCTTTCCTTGCGATCGGATTCAGCCGTGAAGACCGAGAAATTTTTCGTAAACGTCAAGATAGATATAATCTCTGTCGAGATATTTTGCAACAAGCATTACGGGACGTGTATTTGAGCTTGTGAATATGGGCGTATTGTTTTGGAATTCGGGAACATTCATGAAATAGAAGTGCATAGCGTCGTTCATTGTGATGACGGCGATGCCCGCGAGGTCCCAAATTACTTTAGTATATGATATGTTCGGAAGGGCGCGCTCTTTTACGAGATTTATGAGATAATCCGCAAGCTCGCTCTTGCCGCCGAGAACGTGTTCGAGCTCATACGGGGATACGCGCAAGGCGCTGGAGCCGCCGAATGCAGGCATAAGGAGTATATTCGCGCCGGAAGCAAAGAGTGCCTGTCCGGCTATGGGGTCTTGGCAGTAATTGAACTCTCCCTGATCTCCGGGATAGTCGGGGGCGTTTAAGCCGAGCCAGATCACGCAGATCTTATCCTTTATATCCGGAGCCTTCACGATAGCGGAGGCAACGTTTGTAATTGCGCCGATTCCGATGATATAAAGCGGCTCGTCGATCGAACGCGCGATCTTTATGATATTATCCGCAGCTTCGCTCGGAACGGGAGTGTTAATGTCCTTCATTCTTTCGCGGCTTCCCTTGAATATCGGGATATTGTGATTGGGATCTACGAGCTTTGTGATGTGTTGAAGCTCATCGTAGCTTTTGAGCATTCCGTCCTCAAAGCTTTCGCTGTGCCAGTTGTGGAACGGTGCGGCGTTGAGCGCCAAAAGATTTACCTTACGCGTGGAAAACATCGCGTAAGCTACGGCAAACTGATCGTCTTCTTCGTTGTATGTATCGCTGTCGATAATTACGGCTTTTTTCCTGTCTGTCGCAAGATCGTTTTTAATGTCAAAAAGATTCATAAATTTTCCCTTTCGATAACGAAAATAGTATTGATCGCGGGGATACTCCCCCATGTACGATTGTATCAGAAATCGACGCTTTTGTCAATAAGGATAAAGGCAATTTGCACTATAAAGCGCGAGCGGGAGCTGATTTTTCAAAGAAAATATCAGCCCCCGCTTTTGATTTATTTGCTTTGACTTTCCGATGGCTTAAACAGCAGTGAAATGCACCAGAGCCCCGCCACTGCGACTGCCGTGAATATTATCCGCGCGACGAGAGCGCCCGTGCCGCCGCAGATCCAACCTACGATATCGAAGCCGAACAGTCCTACGCTGCCCCAATTTATCGCGCCGATTATTACAAGCGCGAGCGCGATTCTGTCAATTATCATCATAATTATCGTTATCCTTTCGTGTTATCGAAACGCAAATGTTTTACGTGTATTAGTATATCCGCAGTTGCATTAGATATTGCGCTGCGCGATCGGAAAATGTATCCAGAAACGGAATATTTATAAAAAATTGAGAGCGCGGACAAGCTTTGGCAAAATTCGATATGCGTAGCGCGTACAATGATATTTACAAAGCGTAAAATTTTTTGAGAGGCGGGATAATATGTTACTGCAATCGTCGAATGTTGAATTTACGGAAAACGGACGGGAGCTTACGGTGAAGATCCACGGAGATATAGATCATCATAGCGCTAAGACGCTCCGCTCCAAAATTGACAGGGAGCTGTTTTCGATTCGCCCTAAGACGCTCGTATTCGATCTCGCGGAGGTTGATTTTATGGATAGTTCGGGATTGGGACTTATAATCGGTCGCGCGACGAAGGGAAGTGCGGTAGGTTGCGCGGTGCGCGTGGAGCGTGCGTCGGAGCGCGTGATCAAGGTACTCATGCTTGCCGGCGCGGATAGAATGATCGAAATAAGAAAAACGAAGGAGGCTGAAAAATGAAGAAAGCGGTCATAAACAGCGTGAAATTTTTGTTTCCGTCGCTCTCTGCGAATGAAAATACGGCGCGCGGAATGGTGAATACGTTTATAGCGCAGATGAATCCGACGCTTGAAGAACTTGCGGATATAAAATGCGCAGTTTCCGAGGCTGTTACGAACTGTATCGTTCACGGATATCGTGACACGTGCGGAGTTGTACAGATAACGGTGAAGCTATTCGGCGACAGGAGCGTTAAGATCGAGGTGCGTGACAAGGGCGTCGGAATCAAGGATATATCGGCGGCGCTTCAACCGCTGTACACGAGCGATCCTGAGGGAGAGCGTTCGGGAATGGGATTTACGCTTATGGAAAGCTTTATGGACAAGCTGACGGTGACAAGCAAAAAGGGACGCGGAACTAAGGTGACTCTCGAAAAGAAGCTTGCTCCGTTGCCTCAGGTATACATAAGCTGATGAGCTCAGATTTCGGCGAAAATGCGGCGTTGCTCGCGAGAGTAAAGTGCGGAGATGAAGCGGCAGTCGATATATTGATGAAAAACAATGGCGGTTTGGTCACGTCGATCGTCAGGCGGTTTTCCGGTCGCGGATGCGAGATCGAGGATCTTGCGCAGATCGGTAATATCGGGATGCTGAAGGCAATACGTAGCTTTGATGCGTCGCGCGGCGTAGCTTTCTCGACGTATGCGACTCCGCTGATAATAGGTGAGATACGGCGGTATTTGCGCGACGACGGCATCATCAAGATCGGGAGAGACAAAAAGCGGCTGGGAATAACGCTCGTGCGTGAAAAAGAGAAGTTCAGCGCGGAGTTTGGGCGAGAGGCACATTTATCCGAGCTTGCCGAAATTTGCGGATGTTCGCCTGAGGAGGCGCTTGACGCAATAAATGCTGTGGCGCAGGTCAGATCGCTGTCGGAGCCTACGTCTGACGGCGGAGATCTGACGCTTGAGAGCACGATCGCCGCCGGCGGCAATGCGATAGACGGAAAGATCGAGAGGCTCGCGCTTGCTGAAAGCATACGAAAGCTCCCGCCGCTTTGGCGAAAGATAGTGACATTGCGCTATTTTGCGGATTGTTCGCAGCAGACGACAGCCGATAAGCTCGGACTATCGCAGGTGAAGGTCTCGCGAGAAGAAAAAAAGATCATGGATTATTTGCGTCGGGAGCTTGGAGGATGATGATGTGCGAGGGCAGATGCATTCAGATTTTTGCTGCTCATGTACACGAACGGACGTTTTTTTGCGCAGATATTTATTCGAGAATTTCATAAAGCAAATCACAAACATCGTGCCGGTGCTATGTATAGGTCCGCTGTCCGCGCCATTATAGGTTCATCGAATTATCTTGCGTTTGCGCGCGGCACCATTCCGCGATTGCGATGGCGGTCGCCGGTTTTTTCTAATCTTTTAGCCTATAAATCTGTCGTTCTTGCGATTTTAATGGTTGTTCCTAGTTTTGCTTGGGTAATTTATATGGCACCGGCATTAGCGGATATAGCAAAAAAGGGCGAGCCGTGTGGCTCGTCCTTTTGATGCGGATAATATTAAAATTAACCGAGTTTTGCGGAATTGACCTTGATGCCGGGGCCCATTGTGGA
>CAYXNQ010000021.1:0-11109 GCA_964466545.1 uncultured Lachnospiraceae bacterium
TCGACGGTCTGTATTCAGAGATATCCAAGCTGTCGCTTTCCGCTTCGACGCAGGTAAGGATAGAGGTTATCGCAAAGTGGTACGAGGATTCCGAGAGAAATTACTATGGCGAGCTTTCGTATGTTTTCGATTCAACCGTATCGGCTCCGGCTACATTCCATCTTACGAGCTATCCGGAGACAGAGCCGGGCGATATAATCGCGATAACCGGCAAAAATGTAAAGAATCCGTCCGATATCGTGTTCACTTCGTCGCCATCGATAGGATTTGTACCGAAATTCATAAAGGACGGCGACGACGTATACGCGCTCATTCCGCTTAACGTGGAGCTTGCCGCGGGCGATTATACGTTTACGCTGACGTATGCGGGCGTATCGCAAAATCTTGTACTCAGACTTGACGAAAAGACGTTCGGAACGAGCTATAAATATGTCTCGACCGCAACGTATAATTCGTATTACACCGACGCGACCATACGCGAAGCGGAGGATACTCTCGCGCCTTATCTTGCGTACTCGTCGAACAAGCGTTATTGGAGCGGCAAATTCGGAAGCGGCGTTGACGGAACGATAACCTGCGGCTTCGGTCGTTACTATAAGCTGATCGCCGGCGAGGTAGATACCGGAATAACGCTCAGGCAGGACGGAATAGATTATTATGCCGCAAAAGGTACCGATGTTACCGCGATAAACAACGGCGAAGTCATATTTGCCGGATATCTCGATCTGTGGGGAAATATTGTAATTATCGAGCACGGCTACGGACTCAAGAGCTGGTACTGCTATCTCGATTCGTATTGCGTGACGATAGGCCAGAAGATATCTGCGGGAGATAAGCTTGGCGAGTGCGGTCAGAGCGGTTTCTCGCATCAGCCGGGAGTTCATATAGTTTTGTCCGTATTTGGCAATCCTGTCTGCCCGTACGATGTTGAGAATGACGGTATAGAGCTTCCTACGACAAAATAATGTGACTTTAAGATCGCTTGGTCCTCGCGCTTGATACAGCGATGATCGCGATATATGATTTAGATAAAGGGGCATATGTCGTCGGCCGGCGTATTCCCCTTTATCAGCCTTATTCACATCGCACGACTACTAAAACAAAGGAGCTTATCTGTGAAATATGAAGCTTGAGACGCTTGATACAACATTGCGCGACGGTGCGCAATGCGCCGGTATATCCTTTACGCCGGAAGACAAAGAGCGCGTCGTTGGCGCGCTGGATTCTCTCGGCATAACATATATTGAGGCGGGAGTCGTAACGAATCGCGAGGACGCCGCTGTCATAGATCGTCTTTGCGGCGCGACGAAAAACGCGATTGTTACGGCATTCGGTGCAACGCGACATTGCGGCGAGAAGGCTTCCGAAAGCGCGGCTCTTAAGTGCCTTGCGGACTGCGCGGCGAGCGTTGTGTCGATCTACGGCAAGAGCTGGATATATCAGGTCGAGCACATTCTCGGCTGTACGCCGGAAGAAAATTTGGCGATGATACGTGACAGCATCATGTATTTGCGCAGTGCGGGAAAAAGAGTTCTCTTTGACTGCGAGCATTTTTTCGACGGCTACAGCGATAATCCCGAATATGCTTTGCGAGTTGCCGCCTGCGCAGCCGAAGCCGGTGCCGAGCGCGTGGTGCTTTGCGATACGAACGGCGGAATGTTGACGGACGCGGTAGGTCTTGCGACTGAGGCTGCGGTGGCGCGCGTTGGAAGAATATGCGGAATACACGCCCACAACGATCTTGGACTCGGAGTTGCGGCTTCGGTCTCATCGGTGCTTGCCGGCGCCGTGCATATTCAGGGAACGGTATCTGGAATCGGAGAGCGTTGCGGCAATGCGAATATGACGACGTTAATACCGCTTTTGCAGCTCAAGCTCGGATTTGACGTGATCGGTAAATCCGAGATGCGAACGCTGTCAGCAGTATCGCGCAAGGTTAATGAGCTTGCGAACCGCACGTTTGACGAGCATGAGCCGTTTGTCGGCGGATATGCCTTTACTCATAAGGCGGGAGCGCATATAGACGGTGTTATAAAGACTCCGCGTTCGTTTGAGCATATCGATCCGGCTGACGTGGGAAACGAGCGAAATCTCGTGATAAGCTCTCTTTCCGGTCGCGCGGCTATCGTGGATAAGCTGAAGCGATTTTTGCCGTCTCTTGACGAGCTTGACAAGGATAGCGGAGAGATAAAGCTTATATTGTCGGCGATAAAGGATAAGGAAGCCCGCGGATATACATACGAGGACGCGGAGGGATCGCTTTCGCTTGTTATTCTCGAAGCTCTCGGTATGGTGAAAAAACATTTTAAGCTTTTGAATCTCAAGGTGATGACCGGAACTGACGCCGCGGGTGTCGGAGCGGACGCCGCGCTGTCGAGCGTTGCGATAATCAAAATATCGGTCGGAGATGAGACGACGCTGTGTGCCGCAGAGGGAAACGGTCCTGTCAACGCAATGGATAACGCTATGCGCAAAGCGCTTTTGCGTTTTTATCCGGCGATCGCCGATATGCACCTGACCGATTACCGCGTTCGCGTGATCAGCTTCAACACCACAGCGTCATCCGTGCGCGTTGTAATAGAAAGCAGCGACGGAATCGGCGTGTGGAGAACTGTCGGCGTATCGGAGGATATAATCGACGCGAGCTGGCAGGCGCTTTGCGATTCGGTTGAATATTACCTGGGCAAACAGCCGATTATTGAAAGGGATATACAGTGATGAATATAGATAATAAGTGCGCCGTGTGCGTGCTGTTTGGGGGAACTTCGTCGGAGCACGAGGTGTCCGTCGCTTCGGGTGCGTCGGTCTTGCAGAATATAGATACAGGCAAATACGACGTTTATCCGGTTGGAATAACAAAGGCGGGAAAGTGGAGACTTTGCCCTGTGGACAAAGCGGCGGATTTCGATTTGCTTGACGAAGGCGAGCTTGATCATGTGATCTTGGCTGAAGGAAGCTTTACCGTTACCGCAAAGACGGGGGCGAGCTACTCTATTCCGGAGCCCGTCGTGCTTTCGGTGCTTCACGGTACCGGCGGTGAGGACGGCAGGATCCAAGGTATGCTTGAGCTCGAGGGAGTTCGTTTTGTCGGCTGCGGCTGTGCTTCAAGCGCGGTATGCTTTGATAAGGCGCTCACAAAGCTTGTCGCTTCCTCGATAGGCGTTGCGCAGGCGAAGTCAAAGCTCGTGTACACCTCGGAGCTTGAAGGATTTAAGGCGCACGCCGTCACGGATACAGTCGAAGCTCTCGGCGGATATCCGGTGTTCGTTAAGCCCGCAAGATCAGGTTCGTCTGTCGGTGTGTCGAAGGCGAAAAACGCCGCCGAACTTTTTACGGCGCTTGATGTTGCCGCGGCGGAGGACGAAAAAATACTGATCGAGGAATGTATGATCGGAGACGAGGCAGAGATTGCCGTCCTTGAAAAAAACGGCGAGCTGATCGTGTCGCGCCCTGCAAGGATACTGCCCGACGCCGAGTTTTATACCTATGATTCAAAATATAACAGCAGTGTATCTACCTACGAGATAGATCCGTATAACGAGGAAATTACAGAGGCGCTCAGGAAAAACGCTGCCGAGCTTTTTAAGGCTCTTGATTGCCGCGGACTTGCGCGTGTGGATTTTTTTGTAACCGAAAGCGGCATCGTGTTTAACGAGATCAATACGCTTCCGGGCTTTACGAAGATTAGTATGTATCCGAAGCTGATGATGCACGCCGGATATTCCTACGGCGAGTTGATCAGCGCCCTTATAGACAACGTTTGACTATTTTGATTTTTCGGAGATTGTAATAATGAAAAATAAGATTGTTTTTGAAGTAAAAATGGACGAGGAACTGTATAATAAATTTCTCGCGGTTGCGGAAGCCGAGGGCAGATCGCTTGACGCGCATATCGCTTTGCTTGCGAGAAATAACGTAGCTTATTACGAAAGATCTCACGCCAGCGGTGGCAAGCGCCCGAAGCTCGGCTGAAGCTACGGTGAGATCGCATATTTTACAGAATTTTTGATAAAGGAGCGGATAGCTATGCTTACAGTAACGTACAGCGCGGGATTGGCAGGTCTTGAGGGATATGTCGTGACCGTTGAATGCAGCTATCTTCCGAATCTTCCGAAATTCAGAATAGTCGGATTGCCGGACAACTCGATAAAGGAAGCCGAACAGCGCGTGCGCATAGCCGCCGAAAACAGCGGCTTCGGTTTTCCAGACGCCGAGATCACTATAAATCTCGCTCCGGCAGACGTGAGAAAGGAAGGCAGCTCTTACGACGTCGCTATTCTTGCGGCGGTGCTTCAGGCTGCCGGAATGATCGGCCGAAATTGCGATATGTCGAAGAAATGCTTTGTCGGAGAGCTTTCGTTTTCCGGAAATATTTCGCCTGTTCGCGGTGTGCTGAGCATGACTATGGAAGCGGCGGAAGCCGGATTTGACGAAATATATGTCCCGAAGGATAACGCGCTTGAGGCGGCTGCGGTAGGCGGAATAACCGTTTATGCGGTGCAAAATATGGCGGAGCTTATAGATCATCTTACCGGAAGGGCGCCGCTTAAGGCGCAGACCGAAGGGAAAAGCGAGTATTCACCTGATTTTCACGGTCTCGATTTTGCCGATGTGAGAGGGCAGGAGCGCGTAAAGCGCGCACTTGAGATAGCTGCCGCCGGAATGCACAATATTCTGATGATAGGGCCGCCCGGCTCCGGAAAATCAATGCTCGCGAAGCGACTGCCTTCTATACTTCCCGAAATGACCTTCGCCGAGGCCGTGGAGACCACGCGCATACATTCGGCGGCGGGAATACTTGAAAATTCCGCCTCTCTCGTGCGCTCGCGCCCGTTTCGATCTCCGCATCATACAATGAGCGCTCCGTCGCTTGTAGGCGGCGGTTCGCTTCCGATGCCGGGAGAGATATCGCTCGCGCATAACGGAGTTCTGTTTCTCGACGAGCTTCCAGAATTTACAAAAGCCGTGACTGAATCTCTCAGACAGCCTCTTGAGGACGGCAGCGTTACTATCACGCGCGCTCTTGCGAGAGTTACATATCCGTGTTCGTTTATGCTGGTCTGCGCGATGAATCCGTGCAAATGCGGATATTACGGCTCGACGCCGGGAAAATGCAAATGCAAGCCCGACGAGGTCAGAAAATATCTCGGAAAGATCAGCGGACCTCTGCTCGACAGGATCGACATTCACGTGAATGTTCCGGCTCTGCCGTATGAAGATATCGCTCGCGGTGAGAGAGCCGAATCTTCCGCCGAGATAAGAGCGCGAGTTGAGAAGGCGCGCAATATCGCGCTTGACAGATTTAAGAACGAGAATATAACTGCCAACGGGCGAATGAATGCTCGGCAGACGAGACAATACTGTATTATGGACGAAAGCGCGGAGCTTGTTATGAAGGGAGCGTTTGAGAGACTCGGCTTGTCCGGTCGCGGCTACGACCGACTTTTGCGAGTTGCTCGGACTATCGCCGACCTCGATTCGTCGGAGATCATCGGCGCAAAGCATATTGCCGAGGCGATCCAGCTTCGCTCGCTCGACAGAATAAATCTGTAGCGGCGGCGTCTTATGGTATTTGTTCATTAAATCGTGTTGAATTGGAAATAACACGGTGATATAATTATGAGGAATTCTGTAAAAGCGACGCTTTTGCAAAACAGCTCCGAGAAAGGAATGATCTTCGTGCAAAAAAACACAACCGAAAAGTCGTCTGATAAGCACGGCGGCAAAAGCTCAGTGATATCATGCTTTTCGACGTTTGGAAATTATGTGTACTCTTGCCTTAAGACCGGCTTGTTCGGGGCGATATTTACATCGTATCGCGGTGAAATAGAGCCGCGCAAAAGATCAAAGCTCGGCGCGTTTCTTTCGTTAGTGCTTGACAAGCTTCGGCGCAAGGCGATAAAGCTTATTGATACATCGTTTATCGCCGCTTTTGTCGGCGCTGCCGTAGATTATCTGCTCAGATGCGCGTTGAAGGTTTACGGAGTTATATTTTTTGCGTTCGGAATATATTCCGCCGTTGCCGCGCTGTTCCCGTTTTTGACACTTTCCGCTGAACTGCTGATCGGCGAGCTGATATTTGATCTTGCTGTGGCGATCGCCGCGATTCCGCTCATGGCGTCGTCGCGTTCGCTGTCGGAGGCTCTTGTGGAATCGCGCTTCGGACGTGCCGTTTGCAATATAACCGGAATAAGAACGGAAGCTATGCGCCGAAACGGTATAGCCGGACGTGCCAACGTTGCTTTTGTAATCGGAATAGCGCTTGGCGCGGTGACGTATTTTATTTCTCCTATCTATGTTCTTCTCGGTATTTTCGCGGCGGTCCTGCTGTGCATTATCGCCGCTGTGCCGGAATTCGGCGTAGTTACGCTGTTCTTTGCGGCACCGCTTGCTCCGACTATGGCTCTTGTGGCGTTAGTCGCTTATGTGCTGATATGCTTTACCGTTAAGTTGCTTCGTGGAAAGCGTGTTTTAAGATTTGAGAAAACGGATGTAACTGCGCTTGCTTTTGCCGTAATTATGCTTTTCGGCGGATTGTTTTCCGTTTCTTCCGATTCGCTAAAGCCGTCGCTTGTGTATGTCGCGTTCATTCTCGGATATTTTCTGGCGGCGCTCATGCTTAATTCGCGCGAGTGGCTTACCAGAGCTACGGTCTCAGCTGTCTTGTCCGCGGTCATCGTGGCTGTTTACGGCATAGCGGATTATTATATCGGAGACGCGGTGAAAACCTCGTCTTGGCTTGACTCAAATATGTTCGGAAGCATATCCGGCCGCGCGGTGTCGACTCTTGATAATCCGAATATGCTCGGCGAATATCTGATACTTATAATGCCTATGGCGTTTTCGCTGTTCGTCGCGTATAATGCGAGAGGCAGACGCTTTCTTTCCGTTGTCGCGATCTGCTCGATCGGCGCCTGCCTGGTGCTTACGTGGAGTCGCGGCGCGTGGCTCGGTCTGCTCGTGGCTATGTGCGTCTATGCCGTTTTCGCTACGCGAAAGAGCCTGCTTGTATTTATTATCGGAGTTTTTTCGCTTCCGTTTTGGCCGGCGATCCTGCCGCAATCTGTGTGGACACGCATTGCGAGCGTCGGAAATACGGCAGATTCCTCTACCATGTACCGTGTGAATATTTGGCGCGGAACGGTAGATATGCTGAAAGACCACTTCTTCAGCGGTATCGGCGTCGGCGAGGGAGCATGGCGAGAGATATATCCTTCGTATGCCCTGTCTGCTATTGAGGCGGCACCTCATTCGCATAACATTTATCTTCAAATAACCGTGGAACTGGGAATCGTCGGACTTGCGGTATTTTTGATTTTGATGTTTATGCTGGCGCAGAGCTGTATGTCGTATTTTAAGAAGCTTTCGGATTCCGGCGATATGCTTGCTCCGCTTAAGGACGACCGAAACGGTAACTATGTTTTGTCTGTCGGAAAGATAAAGATGCGTATTAAGAATACGACGGCAATGCGTCTTGAAGCGGCGGCGCCGTTTTGCGGCGTCCTTGCGGTATTGGCGCAGGGTTTGACCGACCATATTTGGTATAACTACAGAGTTTATCTTATGTTTTGGCTTGTTGCCGGTCTGGTATCGGCATATGCGCGCCTCGGAGATCGCGAGATCAGCTTCAGCCTGCCGGAAAAGGTATACAGCGACGCTCAGGGAGAGGCGGACGAGCTTATCCCGCTTATTGAAAATAAGACCGTAGATCGTAAAAATGCGAAAGGAAAACGGCTGTGAATACGAAAAAAGCTAAATTTAATGTGATCGACGCGTTTATAATTCTCGCGATAATCGCAGTGATAGCCGCTGCCGTATGGCTGTGCGGCAGGCTTGATATTTTCGGCAAAAACGAGGATGATCGCGAAGACGTTAAGCTTAGGTATGTTGTAGAGATCACTATGCTTGACGAACAATTCAGCACGGTCCTCGAAAAAGAGGACAGGCTGTTCAATGCACGCGGCACGGTCGAGCTTGGATATGTAAAATCCTGCGAGATACGCGATGCAGACAAGGTGACCGTGGACGCTGACGGAAATACGGTGATATCCTCTGTGGAGGGAAAGAAGAATCTATATATAACCGTTGAGGCGGACGCATATATAGAAGGCTTGTCGTATTACGTAAACGGTATGAGGATAGCAGTCGGGGAGTATATTGAATTTATGACTCCGGAGCTTACCTGTGGCGGATACTGCATCAGCTTTGAGGAAATAAAGCGCTGAGCGCGTTTTTTAAGATTTCAGTTTAATTTGCTTTGCGCATATCGGTCTATGCCGACCGGCGCGGGCGCTTTCAGCGCAAAGAAAGACATGGTAGGTTTATGGAAATTCAAATTGTTGATCTTGTGTATGCGATAGTCGCGATCGTTTTTTCCGCGCTTATCTCGTATACAATGACGCCGCCTGTGCGGGTATTAGCTTATAAGCTCGGCGCGATAGATGTGCCGCGAGATTCGCGAAGAATGCACAAGGAACCGATCCCGCGCCTCGGCGGTATTTCGATATATGCGGCGTTTGTATTGGCTACGCTCGTGTTTTGCGATATTGACAGCAGACTTGTGGCGCTGTGGTTCGGCGGACTTTTGATAGTAATACTCGGAATATTTGACGATATATACAGACTTAACGCATGGCTGAAGCTTGCGGTGCAGCTCGTCGTGGCGATATTTGCGGTGCTTCAGGGAATACAGATCGAAAGCGTAAATCTTTTCGGTCACTATATCAATTTCGGCTACTTTAGCTATCCCATCACGGTAATATGGATCGTCGGTATCACAAATGCGATCAATCTGATCGACGGACTTGACGGATTGGCGTGCGGCGTAAGCGCGATATGCTCGACGTCCATGCTGTTTGTCGCGCTTCTCGTGGGAGATTATGCGTCGGCGATGCTGACGGCGATACTTACAGCCGCTTGCGTCGGATTTTTACCGTTTAACTCAAATCCCGCAAGAATATTTATGGGAGATACGGGGGCGCTTTTCCTCGGATATACGTTAGCGGTGATATCCGTAGAGGGACTCTTTAAGCTTCATGCGGTTATTTCGTTCGTTATTCCGGTGGCGATATTTGCTCTGCCGCTGTTTGATACGTCTTTCGCCATTATCCGAAGATTGTTTTCCGGAAAAAGTCCTTTTACAGCCGATAGAGGACATCTTCATCATAAGCTGATAGATATGGGCTTCACGCATAAGCAGACGGTAAAGATCATCTATGCGTTCTGTGCGCTTCTCGGAACGATCGCTATAGCTATGACGGACGTTATGTTCGGCGAATCGCGATATATAAAGACCGCGTTTATTGTCGGCGGCGCGCTCATCGTGCTTATACTTAATCTTTTCATCATGCGCAGACCGAGCGCAAGGCGGCACAGCGGACTGATACAGGAAGAAAAGGCGGAAACGCCCGCTGACGCCGGCAAAGATAATTGCGATGAAACAAAGTAATATTAAGCCGGAAAGAAAAAAAACGGCGCGAGAAAGATTTCGCGTGTGGCCCGGAGTAACCTTCATATGCATAATGCTTGTTATTTGCAGTATTGCGGGATATTTGCTTTTGGCGGTCAATAATATTCTTCCTATGGTGCCGTTTTTGAAGGGATTATTCTCGTCTACGGATGAATCGGACGGCTCAATGCTTGAATTTATGGTAGCAGGGGACAGATTCGAGCTTGAAAGCGCGGAAAAACTGACGCTCGGCGACGAGCTTCCGGGCGAGATACTTCTCGGAGCCGTGCGACAGAGTGATTATCTGCAAACGGGAACGATTGAATATACATACGAAGGCCTCGGCAGATCGCTTTATGTAACGCTTGCGGTATCCGGTAACAGATACAGAGTGGAGCTTAAGGACGGCGAGCAAACGAAACTTGTCATATGCGACGGCAGGCGGATATCTCTGACCGAAAACGATAAGACCGTCATAAGCGATGTCGGCGACGGCGATATAATTCCAGAACGTGATGCCGGTATTCCCGCTCTTGAAGATATACTTGAAGATGCTGCAGGCAATTCCGGTTTCGCTCAACGCACGGAAAACGATAATATCGTTTATTATATATATCGCAACGGCGAGCTGTCTCGTGAATACAAGATCATGTATAACGGAGCTATCGTTCTTGAGGCGGAATTTATGACAGGCGACAGCGTATATTACAAATTTACGACGGAATCGCTTTTTATTGACTGTGAGTTTGAAGACACGGCGTTTGTGCCGCGAAGTGCAGATCCGGTTGATTGAATAATTGAAAATACAGCGTCGTTTGCGGCGAGGGCAGTATATCGAGTTTGCGCGGCGCGGAAATAGGGTACGGTAAATTTTATGGCAAAATTAAAGCATCCTGATGAAAAAAGCCGAAAGAGAATAAGCGCGCTGGACGTTTTTGTCATCGTGGCTCTTGTGCTATGCGTTGTAGGCGCCGGATTGAGAGTTTATATGAAGCGATTTGTCGATAATGACAAACCGCAACCGGAAAATTACGTGATATCTTTTGAAATCAAGAACGTCAGAACAACGTCGAGCGAGTATTTTACCGACGGAGAAATATTTTATATGATCGACGGCGGCGATGTGTTCGGGGAGATAACCGGCAATGTATCGATCACTCCGGCGGAGATGTACGTTACGGATTCCGAGGGTAATTATATATTGACGTATTATCCCGACAACGGTGATTCAAGCAGAATAGACGTCAGCGGAACGATGACGGTGAGCGGATATTGCGACGATAACGGAGTATTTTTACTCGGCGGCGATACTATTCTCACTCCGAACAGACAATTTGACGTCAGAAGCAAAAACATCACGGTGTCGCTGACGGTTACTGCAATATCTAAAGCCGCATCGAGCGCAAATTAAAATCTTGCTTTATGTATTAGGTTGACCGGAAAGGAGAGGGACATATGCTCGAAAAGATAACATCGCCGCGAGATCTCGACGGCTTGAGCTATCAGCAGCTTGCACAGCTTGCCTCGGAGATCAGAGCGGAAATAATTTCAACAGTGTCCCGAAACGGCGGTCACCTTGCGTCCAATCTCGGAATCGTTGAAGCGACTCTCGCGGTACATCGCGTGTTTGACGCGCCGAAGGACAGTATAATATTCGACGT
>CAYXNQ010000021.1:11209-14680 GCA_964466545.1 uncultured Lachnospiraceae bacterium
GGACTCGATTATCTCGGCCCGATAGACGGCATGAATCAGAGCCATCTCGAATCGGTGCTGAAGGAAGCAAAGCTGAAAAAAAACGCTACATTGGTGCATATAATCACAAAAAAGGGAGCCGGCTATTCTTTTGCAGAGGAAATGCCGGAGAGATATCATTCGACAGCGCCGTTTGAACCGAGCGTAGGCGCAAATAAAAGCGGCGCGATCACGTTTTCCGATAATTTCGGCAGGGAAATGCTGAGGCTTGCCGCAGAAAACGAAAAGCTTTGCGCAATTACGGCGGCTATGTGCGACGGAACCGGACTTGCGGAATTTGCCAAGCGTTATCCTGACAGATTTTTCGATGTCGGCATAGCCGAGGAGCACGCGGTCACGTTTTCAGGCGGCCTCGCCATTGCAGGCTACCGACCGATCTGCGTAATGTATTCTACGTTTTCACAGCGCGTCTACGATCAAATTTGGCAAGATGTTGCGCTTCAGGGCTTGCCGGTCATATTTGCATTTGACAGAGCGGGCTTTGTAGACGGCGACGGATATTCTCATCAGGGACTATACGATGTTGCACTTATGCGATCGATTCCCAATATTGTGATATATTCGCCTGCCACATATGCTGAACAGCGGTATGCGTTAAATGAAGCGATGCGAGCCGCTGCGCCTGTGATCATACGTTATCCAAAGGGGCGCGAGATCGAGCTTGGCGAAATGACCGACAGAGGCGATTTTGCATACAGTGCCGCAAATTGCGATACATATATAATTTCATACGGCAGGGCGTTTTCGCTTGCGCGGGAAGAATGTGAAAAGCTATCTTCGCGTGGCGAAAAAGCAGGACTTCTCAAGCTTTTGAAGATATTTCCACTTAACTTCGGCGCGATAGCCGAAGTGATCGGCGGAGCAAAAAAGCTTATATTTATCGAGGAAGGAATCAAAAGCGGTTCTATATCGGAGTATTTGTTTTCGGGATTTGCGGAGCGTGGGCTTTCTCCCGAAAGCGTTGAGATACGCGCGGTAGACAGTGAATTTATCCCTCATGCCAAGGCTGACGCGCTTTTGAAAAAGTATTTGGCGGTGAACGGTGATGAGAGTTAAAGCTTACGCTAAGATAAATTTGTTTTTGGAGATAGGGGCGAAGCGCCCTGACGGTTATCACGATATTGAAAGTGTAATGCAGAGCGTATTGCTTTGCGATGAACTTGATATCCGACTTGTTCCGAGTGAAAACAGCCGCGTGATACTGACGTCGTGTACATCGCCGGAGCTTATTGCGGGGGGCGATAATCTTGCGGTGCGCGGAGCTGAGCTTGTGCTGAATAGCGAGAACATTTCTGCAATTGCCGAAATTAAGCTGAATAAATCTATACCAATTGCCGCGGGACTGGGCGGCGGAAGCGCAGATGCCGCTGCCGCTGTGCGCGGATCGTGCGAGTTGGTTGGAGTAAACGCGCAAAAATATGAAATAATATCTGCGATGCTCGGCGCCGATGTGCCGTTTTGTATAAATGGCGGTTGTGCGATCTCCAAAGGCATAGGCGAGGTGTTGACTCCGCTGACTTGCTGCGATTTTTACGTTACGATCGCTGTAGCGAAGACGAAGCTTTCGACAAAGGAACAGTATCGTCGACTTGATATTGCGAGAGCAGGCGTTTTGCGGCGTGCGCGCAGTTCCGACGGTATGGCAGACGCGATCGCGCATGGAGATGTGCGAGACGTTGCGGCTGAATTATACAATGCCTTTGAGGAGATCGGCGATTTCGACGAGGACACTAAGGCGAAGCTGATCCGGTACGGCGCTCTCGGTGCGATAACGAGCGGAAGTGGTCCGGCTGTGTTCGGTTTGTTTGATTCGCGTGAAGGCGCGGAATATGCTGAGCGCAAATTGCGGGCGGGGGGGGTATTCGCAAAGGCTACGCGGTTTTATCCCCGCGGAAGCGAAATAATCGGCTTATGATGTAAACTTTTCCGCTGTTCGCATGGCGTGTACTATCTGAAAAGGAGAAAACGAATGTTTTACGTTTTTCTTGCATTTTTGATCTTCGGCGTGAGCATTGCTTTGACTGTTATCCCGTATTTCGCCGAAAACAGAAAAACTCCGCTTGTTGTTTCTTTGTCGTGGTTGGCTGTGTTTTGTGTGGGGATGCTGGGCATAATAATCACGCAGATAATTTTTAATGTTTCTATAACCGCAGGATGTCATACCTCAGAGCATATCGCTTGGGCTCGTGACGCGCTGTCGGTGTATTTTACTCCGTTTTTCTTTTTTGCGGTGATATCCTCGCTGATCTTCACTCTTGCGGCATTCATGAATCACAAGCTTGCGATTATGCGCAGCGTCGGCGGTGTGTGTGTTTCGATCTTTATTTTGATATTAACGCCGATCTATGCGAGCCTCACTTCAAGCGAGGGAGTCAATGTCAGCGCGTATATCTATTCGTTCGGCTTGTTTTTTTCGATGCTTCCCGCTGCGCGAGGCGCGATAGACAATTTCAGACTTTGGCGCGAATTTGAGAATGTCGTTTCCGATAGAGAGATACGTCGGCGAAAAGCAAAAGAACGCCGCGAATATCACAAAAAGCGTAAATTCAGATCATAATAATTATGATAAAAATTATTCTTTATATATGAAAGGCAATACTATGAATGTAACAAAGCTCAAGAATTTTGACGGTGTAAAGGCGCCGCTTCTTACGATCGTAATGGACGGCGTGGGACTTGCTCCCGATAAGGCGTATAATGCCGTTGCCGCTGCCGATACTCCTACGCTCGATCGCTTGATGGCAAATTATCCGCTTGTTAAGCTGAAGGCACACGGCACCGCGGTCGGACTTCCGTCTGATGACGATATGGGTAACTCCGAGGTTGGACATAACGCGCTCGGTTCCGGTCAGATATTCGCGCAGGGCGCAAAGCTCGTTTCTTCGTCGATAGAAAACGGAAAAATGTTTGAATCTGACACATGGCGCACGCTTGTTGACAATATTAAGAGCGAAGGAACGCTCCATTTTATAGGTCTGTTCTCGGACGGCAACGTACACTCGCACATAGATCATCTCAAGGCGATGCTCGTTCGCGCAAAGACGGAAGGCGTAAAGAAGGTAAGAATCCATATTCTGCTTGACGGACGTGACGTCGGTGAGACCTCCGCTCTTGATTATGTTGTGCCGTTTGAAGCTTTTCTCGATTCTCTCAGAGACGAAAGCTATGATGTAAAGATCGCGTCCGGCGGTGGACGTATGCAGATCACCATGGATCGCTACGAGGCTAACTGGAACATGGTCGAACGCGGTTGGAAAACTCACGTTTTGGGCGAGGGCAGAGGATTTGCTTCTGCCGAGGAGGCCATTTCCACGTACAGAGCGGAGACCGGCGTGATCGATCAAGATCTTCCCGCATTCGTTATATGCGAAAACGGAAAGCCTGTCGGAACTATCGAGGACGGAGACAGTGTTGTATTTTACAATTTCCGTG
>CAYXNQ010000022.1:0-14647 GCA_964466545.1 uncultured Lachnospiraceae bacterium
TGCCTCCCAAGGCGCTTGCATTGGTGCGGGAATGGGTCAACTTGCACAAAGACGAATTAAAAGAAATTTGGGAAACGCAGGATTTCAGGAGCATTTCACCGCTTGAATAAGGAGGGTTCGCTATGTTTCACAAAGTAAAAACTGTTTCAGCTATGCCCGATTATAAATTGAGCGTTCAATTTTGTGAGGGTGTTACGAAGATTTATGATGTAAAACCATTGTTTGAACATCTGCCTGTTTTTGCCGCTTTGCAAAATGAAGAATTATTTTGGGGCGTTTCTGTTGATGTGGGCGGATATGGAATTGTTTGGAACGATGAACTTGACATTTCCTGTGATGAGCTTTGGGAAAACGGCGTTCAGGTAGACACTCCGTTTGACGGACTTATGGCATTCAGTGATGCAACCGCACTTTGGGGACTGAACGAAAGTACGCTCCGCAAAGCGGTTACTTACGGAAAACTCGTCAACGGAGTTGATGTATGCAAATTTGGCAAGCAGTGGGTGGTTTCAGCGGAAGCTATGAAACGGGAATACGGAGCTGCTGACGATAGAAACATTACTGATCGGTAATAAAAGCTACCAATCTCATATCCTGTAAACATCGTTGATGCGATGCTGGCGATGTGAAAGAAAATTCTTGCTTATCGGCGCACTGTTATGTATTATTTTCCCCTGCTATTTAAGACGGGTTTAAAACAAATGAAAGAAATAGGCAATCGAAACAAGCTCCCGGTTGCCTATTTTTTATGCTTATTGCATTCGAAAGCGTGCCATATCCGTTTTGTGGATAAGGCGAACGTTACGGGAAGCGATGTCTGTTTACAAATAAGCTTCCTTATCAACTTTATATGTACCTGCTATAAGTCTGAACAAATCATAAAGAGCCAAAAATCCACTAATTCCACAGAAACATGAAAGCACTATTTTAACTATACCCTTTTTAGTTTCGCCCATTATAAAATTATGTATTCCGAATCCGCCGAGCAAGAAGCAAATTACAGTGAGTATGAATTTGTCTTTACCATTATAAGGGGATAATTTTTTTGAGCGCTTCGCCGTCACGGCATCGTTTTTGGAATTATCGGTAATTGCCGCGTTACTGTTGTTCACATTGACAAGTTTTTGTGACTGCCCTAATTCTGCTAAGGCATTCTTCGATCTAACATTTCCTTGATTGGCGGATAAGCGATACCACTTTATGGCTTCTGTCAGATCCTTTGGAACTCCCATTCCCTGCTCATAATGAACTCCCAGATTATATTGTGCATCGGACATACCTTGTTCGGCAGCCAAACGGTACCACTTTATTGCTTCTATAGGATCTTGTGGTACTCCGTTCCCTACATCATAAGCGACTCCCAAATTATATTGTGCTTCGGGCATACCTTGTTCGGCAGCTAATCGATACCACTTTATAGCTTCCGTTAGATTCCCGGGGACTCCCACTCCCTGCTCATAATGAACTCCCAAATTATATTGTGCATCGGACATACCTTGTTCGGCAGCCAAACGGTACCACTTTATTGCTTCTATAGGATTTTTAGACACTCCTTCTCCTGTATCATAAGTGATTCCCAGATTACATTGTGCTTGAGGATCGCCTTGCTCGGCAGCTAAACGGTACCATTTTAAGGCTTGTGTTATGTTTTTTTCAACGCCGTCTCCTTTATCGTAGTAAGTGCCTAAAAAGTTTTGTGCAGGTGCACTGCCCTGCACCGCGGCGATACTAAATAGTCTTAAAGCCTCCTTTTTATCAGCAAGGACGCCTTCTCCCTTATAAAGATTTTTCGCTCTTTCGACAAGATCATCTATCTCTCCGTCGGTCATTTGTATCAAGCTATCATTTTGCGTGACTGAATATCGCGGTATGTCATTATTTGTAGCAGGTGCATTTTTTTCTTTTTGAAAAGTATAATGAATATCTAATCCTCTGAATATAATGTCAAGTATCAGTTCTGCATTATCTTTGGATATAAACAAATCATTTTCCAGAAAAGCAATTAGCTTTTGTACCTGAATCGTTTTTTCTTGCTCATCGGTGATCGATAGAAGCTCAGATATTTTTTCGAACGCGTTGTTTGTTATCAGAATATTTAAAAGCTTTTTTTCTTTGTGGTATCCGGTGACATAATCGGTTATTAACGAATATATCAGCTTGGGGTTATGAAGTATGTCTATTCCTCTTTCCGACACGATTTTTTCGATAGCATCGGAGATAGATTCAACTTCTTTGGATTTCGGTATATCTGCACCGCAAAAAGGACATTTATCTGTATTGTTTTGGGATTCCCATTTACTGTTACATTTCGAACAAATCATAGTTATTATACTCCATATGTTATTATATCTTATAGTTCAATATCGACCCACATAGCAGGTCTGACACAAACAGATGCGGTATTTTTGTCACAGCACTTTAATGGATCCTGATGAAGATTTGGCTCGGTGCAAATAATCGCTATAGCGTTATTCGCTTGATCGCCTGTTGTTCGAGTCCACCAACGTTCCATTATTGAATCTTCCTTTTGAGGTTTGAGCCATGTGGACGGAGGTGCATATAAATCTGCTTTCTGTGGCAAGTATTTCTGTATCTCGGAAACACTTAAACAAAAACACTTGTCAATTGAATCCTCCGAGTGAATATTTTTGTTCATTTCATCGCTTGCTTTATTCTTCACGGGCACAATACAGCAATATTCTTCCTCTGTAAATGCTGTATCGAGAAAATGACCGTTTAACAGAGCTTTGATTGAACTACTTGCCCATGTCTCTTGATTTTGTGAAAAATCACCTCTTAACAACGATCTGTCGCTTATGAGGAGCATTTTATTCTTTTGCTTGTCCAAGACTCTCCATTTTACCGGGGAAAAGGTGGATTTAAAAAGTGCAGACGAGAGCTTTCGTTGTGGAAAACGTCCCATTGATACTGTGTCACCAACATTGTGTATAGACAAATACGCTTTGACTCCATTTGATGTAGAGCGTATTTTTTTATTTAATGAGAATATCTTTTTTTCTGTCTTTAGCCTTTGAAACATTACTGTAATGTATTTTTTGATCTCTTTTAAGCTTAGGCTTTGCTGTTGTGCTTTTAAGCTTTGCTTTAATTTTGAAGCTTCATAAAGCTCTTTATTCATATTATACAGTATATCGTTATTTCTGTGTATTTCGTCAGCTTTTCTTATACATTCGTCAGCTTGGAAACCCGCATCCTTGTATCCCTTTATTTTTTTGAATTGCTTGGCTGCGTTTAAATAAGCCTGTTCGCTATTATGGATCGAAAGTACGGTCGTTGCATAGATTTCTTCCTTTTCGGCATCAGAAGGAGTTTGGCAATTATTTATTTTTTCGCAGTATTCATTCAATAGTTGGATCCGGTCTTGGAGATATTCTATACGTTCTGCGGTATTGTTCAGATCCTTCTTTATTTGGTTTTCTGTTTGTTTTTGTTTGCATTCATCCTCCTTTAAAGAAAAATATGTCATCGGGGCGTCTATAATACCTATCAATGTGCCACAGGATAATCCGATCAGGAAGGAATATTCATATTTGCTATCGTAATATCGAATAGCAAATAAAACGCCACTTGTTAGATACGTAATGACGATAAATGTATATAACACGGTAGAATGGGTTATTATGGATAATAATATTGATAATGCCATTGCTCCGTACGTTCCGAAAGACGCTATACAAAGTGTTTTTGTTTTTTGGGAGGCTTTATTGCTTGCGATACGATGTTCTACTTCTTTTGCTAATCTTTCTTCAAGCTGTTTCTTTATTTTGATTTTGTCATTTGCTTCTGCAGTGCAAGCAACAGCTTCTTTTTTTAAGGCTTTTGCTACGGTATTATTGAAAACACCGATTTCTTGGTTTTTGGCGGAACCGCCAGTGTCAGTTTTTTCTTTTGAACGAGAACGCTTCTTTTGGGGATTTGGCGCAGTTCCAAAACATGAATTGAATTGCGACGGTATTTCCCAGCGCAATGCAACAGCAAAACAGCATACTACGGAGATGCAATGCTTTTCCGAAAGTAACAACTCTGTTTCCATTCTTTTGGATATTCGCATAAGCTCGTTTGTTGAACCGGAATCGGGAGCTTTATATATGGGTAAGAATAGAGCGAAGATATCTTCCGTAAGCGCTCTTTGGAATACCTTGCGTTCGTTTGTACATTCCGGAATTAAATCGTTGAGCAGAGCAATAAATTTTTTGGGATTTTTAAATATTTCTTCCCCCTCTAACTCAACAATTTTAGCGATTGCATTTGTTATTTTAGTATTGTTTTGCATCTGTTGTATCCTTCTCAACGTCAGTTTATTATGTATCCGTGCTTTATACCCTGGAATGCTTCCGAACGTATATATAATTCGTTGTTTTGCATAGATACGATTTTCTCCGGCGGAACAATATAATCGCGCCGCTTTGATGTGTTGACTGTCCTTGTTTTTTGGACATTGTTATTTGGATTCATAGACCAAAATCCCATACCGTCATCTGCGCGGCTTCGAGATTTCGAAATGTTTTCATCTATGCGTTCATACTCACCCAACACAGATGCCCATTTTTCGGCACTCGTCGCCGAAGTATGCGAAAAAATCATATACTGCTTTGACGATGCAACGATCGAACTAAACAAATCGTTGTTTCCTCCGCAAGAAGAAAGCAAATCATCGCAAGACACAATTCTTCTCATAGTGCTTGAATTTACATTGATTATTTCTTTGAGCTTTCGGTTTTCGTTAATACTTATAGAATCCAAAGCAAGCATGAACGGAATGCCCTTGTTATTCGCCAATTTCAGTTGTTCTACCAGAAAATCCAAATATATGGAGTTGAATGTAGGACCGACATCTATCGAAATGATTCCGCCACTCCGAATAGTTTTATATATACTCACCGGCGGCGTTGAGGCTTTCTTATTATGCGTTGCAGCCCCCATTTGCTTGCTCAATCCATGCAAGAAGCTGTCAAGCTTAAAGTGTTCGCTTTGCCCGATCATTATTTTAGAACGCATATTTTGGGCGTTCGAATCGGAAATTTTTCCGGCATAAACGGATCTATCGATCCTATCTAATAACGTATTGTGGGGACAGGTTAGGTAGTTATTAAAGGAAGTGGAGATCTTGTTTGCCTTCATCAAATCGGAAACAGCTTCTAAATAATACCGCGCATTCTGTTTAACATCATATTTTTCGGGAATCGAGTCCAAAATAATATCAATTGCTTCGTACTCATCCAGCCCCAAAAACGGAGAAAAGTTTCCTGATGTCGGATCGACGATCGAGACCGGTATTTGGCAATTCAAGCGTTGTAGATCGTATGCTAATTGGGTATTTTGAGAGTGGATTATGACAACAGGCAAGCCTGCGGTCACAGCACATTGCGTCTGTGCCTCAAGTACCATATTTCGAACAAATTGTGCCGTTCCCGAAATAACAGTGCAGAGACTATATGTATTAGCAAAGTAGTCTGCGAGATATATCTTGCCGCACTCACTTATTCCTTTGTTCAATATATTTATTTTTTCGTTACTGCTACTTGTCAAAAATCTGGCAACACCTAACAATGAATCAAATCCCATAAGCAATGCTCCTTTTATAAAACGGTGCAAGGCATCCCAATAAAAGAGATGCCTTGATCCCTATCCCTTGAGCCTATTTCCGTAGTCTCAAAGCAATTATCCCATAAGCTCGTTCAATCTTATCTGAGCATCCTCTTTCGTTTTCGCGAAGCTGTCATATTTTTCCTTATAGGCGAAATATTCCTCTTCCAATGTCGTTTTCCTCGAAGAAATTTTTTCAAGTTCGTTTTCCAAGCGTTCCTTTTCCTTGGTCATCTGTTCTAAGCGCTCTTGTAAGCACCTCAGGGAAGAAGAGGATAACCTTCTTTTTATGTCATTAAAAATGGCTACTGCGTTAGCAACGAGAGCTTGCTCTTCATCTTCTTTTTCTTCTGCTTTTACATTACCTTGTTCATATGAAGCGATATCATTTTGGATGGATGTGTATTCATCCATAAATGCAGAATATTTTGACGATGCTTCGTTATACTCATGTATAACGGCTTCGTACTTTTTCTGAAGAAAATCGAGTTTGTTGCTCATTGAGTCGATGCGTTCTTGCGCTTTGGCTATCTCATCTTTTACCGAAATAATTTCGTTTTCGAGTGACATTTTTTCGAGCTTGGTCGCAAAAAGCTCCGCATCAATCACGCCGCATATGGTAGTATCATCGCCACTACCGTTTTCGCTGAAGGAAGGTAATGTTAGCTCCAAATGATTTTCAAGAGCCTCCGCGCCTCCTTCACACGCGATCTTCAAAATGCTTCTGTAATATGCATGCATTTTGTCCATTGTGCTGAAGGAGTCCTCGACACCATCGCTACCCGCAACACAGGCGATAACACGGTTTTGAGACAGATCTATAATATGATACCGGCAGCTTTGGACCGCATCAATATCACAAACAGAGGTGGTCACATTTGCAAAGCAACGATCGTCCCAAGGAATCGGCTGTGATGCCGCTCCGTCTTGGTCGAAAACCACGCACCGTCCGTCGCCCTGCTGCAAAAGCAAAAGGTATTCGTCGGTCATAAGTCCGGCGATAAATGTTGTGCCGTATATGTGTTCAATACGCTCGCCCCTCCTATATCTTTCGATATATTCTGCGGCTTCCGCCTCTTCCTTTTCCGTTAGCGGGTTTTGAAGGAAGTCATCGTTTACTTGGCATGACCATTTTCCGAAAATGCTGGTTACAAGCTGTGTTATCAATCCGTCAGCCTCGACGTGATCGAACAACCTACTGTTCCATCCATGCTCGGATAGGTCGCCGGCAAATCTTACAAGTTCATCTGCCGCAATTTCGCAGATATAACGCGATCCCAGTTTGCTGCGAGGGCAATTGGAATCTCCATGTCCATCTCCTAAAGCAAACATCTTGCAAATTTCGGTTTCTCGTTTTATACCGTAATCCTCGCAAGGCATTCCTTTTTTGATGTGGCTTGCGCCTTGTGTTGATTTGCAAAACAAATCATACGCCATTATAACACCTCCCCGGTGAAACGCTTAGTTCCAATCACTGTCGTCATCCCAACCATCGGAGGAGCCGTCGTCTCCGGCAGTATCATTGTTAGAGGAGGAATCCCATGTATCGTTATCATCAAAGTTTGTATCCAATTTATCCGGATCGTCCAAGGCTTTTTCGGTTTGCTTGATGATTTCCACTGCATTTCCGCCTTCGGCGGTGGTTCTGCTCTTTGAATTGATCATAGAAGCGGTAACGGAAGCAACTTTAATAAGCATTTTCAATGTTTCAATATCATTTACACCAACAACAGCTTCTTTGTTGCCAACGATCTTTCCCAGAATATCGCGATCTGCGTCATCACCTACTGCGATACCGATCTTCGTTGCGTATCTAAACCACTTGTTACTGTTGTTGATATCCTCAAGAGCTTTTTCATAATTGTCGGTGGGTTGTCCATCGGTCATGAACATGATGACCGGAACACAGAAGCCTGTTTCGCTAACGAGAAATTGACTTCTCGAAAGCTTGTCGTTGAGTTCCTTGAGCGCGGAGCCGAAGTCTGTTACGCCGCCGGCTTTAAGGTCATTCCAATAAAAGTCATCCATAAAGACAAGACCGTTCGTGACCCATTCTGCGCCGGAAGAAAATTTAAGCACTCCTACCTTGATCTCTGCATCGGGGTTTTTGGCGGAAACATCCTTGAGGACTTCCATTGTTTCATTCATTGCCTCGTTAACGGAAGCGATATTTTCTCCGGACATACTTCCGGAGGTATCAAGGACATAGATAATTGGGAGCACTCTGCGTGCGAAAACCTCGGTATTTTCCATTTTGGGCATAATTCGTTTCTCCTTTTGTTTTTATATTTTATTCCAATTCTATTTTACTATCAAATGCTTCGATCATAATGCCTGATTTAAAAGGTACGACCTCTTGAGGTTGCACTTGTTTCATTTTTCCGCTTGGCGTTGTTGCTTTCAAAATATTCGCGGTCATGTTCTTGAATCCGAGAACATCGGGAGCATCATCCTTTGACACCACCAATGCTACGGGGGTGAGAGCCTCATCGGCATTACAAACACCAAGCTGACATCTGTAGATGCGAGAGCCTTTTGCGGCGGTGATGGCGTATTCGGGTAATTTTATTGCGTGAGTGATCGGCATCGGCTTTTTGCAACCGTCGCAACGGGTAGTGGATGTATCTTTAATAAAGACCTCGTTTCCACAACCGCACTTTACGATGTCACTTCTGAATCTTACAAGCACCTTCAGCCAATCAAGCTCTCTGAGTCGTCTGCCGGGTTCTTTGATTGCCTGCTGACTAAAAGCCTTCAAAAACGCATCCTTGATGTAATCCGGCATAAAGCTCCATCTTGCTATTACATTTGTGTGGATGTTCTTTACGGGAGCGTTGGACTTGTCGTTGGGATCGCAGACAAACAATATTTCACTGCCATATAGTTTTTCAGCTTCAACAGAGGTAAGACACGGAACAAGCGACTTTTTGCCTTCAAACGGATGATTATTGCATAGAATTACAAACAAAATCAACGCAAGCGAAAATCTATCCGTCTGAGTATTCGGCATCGAACTACCTAATACGATTTCTGGTGCCATGTATCTCGGCTTTCCTATCACGCCCATATTAGTTCCGTTCGGAGCAACGTTATCGTTATCGCAAATAAGCACATCGCCTGTTTTGGGATTAATGAAGAAGTTACCATCGTTAAGATCTTGATAACTCATCCCCTGATTATGTAATATTCTAAATGCAGAAACCGTTTTTATGCACGCTTCAACTGCCGCTTTGAACGAAGAGAACTTTACATCTCTCGCAAGCATAAATTCAGAAAGCTCGTGATAGCCATCCGGTCTTAGATCCATTATGTAACCGAAGGAGCCTTCGGTTTTTTCCGTTACTGCTTCCGGCCACAAAAATGCTTTATCGGGAGATCCTTTGTCAGCATTGCGCTTCAAATTCTCATAGAAAGAATCCGGATCCTTGCCTGCATTCTTATACCATTTAAGCGCTTTTTTCTTTCCGCCGTATTCAACGACGTAGACGTCACCCTGACCGCCGCCTGCAAGATATTTAATGATCTTGATCGGTGCGCCAAAGTCGGTTTTAATTACCTTTCCGGGCTGAAATTGTGCCATACTCTTTACCATCCTTTGTGTATGTAATTTTATTTATTTGTACATATCAAAATAGAATTTAAACGGCTTTTCAAAGGGCAATCCTACGATTGCTTCTCCGACCTTCAATTCCGTTAGATCCCAATCCTCGACAGTATAGCCATCTCGTTTTTGTTCGATGATCTGGTTATCAAATGTTTTATACTGTTCAAGCAAAATGTTCTTCCCGAATAGCTCGGAAACAAATTTCCTTGTGGAGGTATCATTTGCTCTAAAGGCATATATCGATGAAAAGCCGGCGGCAATATTGCGCCCCTTTTCTTGTTTATATATTTCGTATAGCTGCTCTATACTTTGTAGTCCGGCAAATATTTTCACACCCAAGCTTCGACCGAAGTTTACGCCATCGTCGATATGTTCAAGACGAGGGAGCAATTTAAACTCATCACAGAATAAATACACATTGCCTTGCGTTTTTTGCCGTCCGAGAGCTTCCTTTAGTGCCAAATCAAACAGTAACGAATACATAGGAGTTAACACGTTACCTATTGCAAGGTCATATTCTATGAATAAAGTCCTACCGCCCTTTTTGCGAACGAAATCACGTATTGAGAACATTCCGTGTTCTGCAAAAACACCAATAAACAGATCTCGCATCACCGAAAACATTTCGGACATTACGCCCTGCGTTTGGGGACCTTCCTCCGAAATATAAGAAATGACCGAAGCGCATTCGGGAATATCTCTTAACGACTCCACGAGAGAGGTGGAGTCAGTTGAGTTTAAGTATTTGATGAGAGCATCATTGAAAAACCAATTAGCGGCAACCGATTTTTCGATCTTTGCGCTCTCGATAAATGCGCACATTATGGCTGACAAAAGATCCCGTGCTGCGTTTGGGAAAAATGCGTTGCTGGTATTCGCGGTTCTTTCTTTGAAAAACGCCTTGCATATTTCCTGAACATTGATGGTATATCGATCCTTGTCCCAACCATCAGCTAAGACCTCTTTATAAACGTTCCATTTCTGCGACGACTGATAGTATTGCGGAGAATTTCCGATAACGATGTCATCCGGCTTGCCGAATTTATTATAGAAGTCTCCTTTACTATCAAAAATGATCATTACATCATCTTTTGTCATTTGTCGCTTTATTTGAGATATGAAGTGATAGAAAAGAGTCGTTTTACCGCATCCTGTTCCACCGATCAGCATTGAATGCTTGCTCAGAATACCTTCATCAAGTTCAAATGAAGTGGGGGAGCCTTTAAATTTCCCGTTAAGCTTGAGCTTAGGCGTTCCGTTGAGCTTGGGTGGAGAATTACAGCTTAGAGCCGAGCCGTGTAAAACATTATGCGAAATCAATAGCCGTTCCTCCTTTAATATCCCATTCCGTTTCCGTGATTTTTCTGTACCTTTGCCGATTGCTTTTCCTGACTTTGATTTGCTTGATGACTCTTTGTCGCTTCCGATTTGGAGCGTAAACCTTCTATGAATTTGTTAGTGGATTTTTGTTGTTGATTTGAAGCCGCTGATTGGGAATTGCAGACTCTCAAGCTTTCTCTGAAATTATTTGTACCCTGTGCTTGTGTCTTTGTATTAGATGCCGCTTCTGTTGAGCGTTTTAATTCATTGTTTAATTTTTGCCATTCCGGATCTCTTGAATATTTGGGATAATCACCTTTACCGTAATTGTTTTTACACATGTACTCATGCATATTTGCAAGGGCTTTTTCTTTTTCTGTCATACAGTACTCCTTGTTTTTAATTTAACGGGTGTTTCCGTATACTTTGGTTTTGGAAGGGGCGGTCGCTTCGGAAGTCTTACTTGATTCCTTATTTGTGTTTTCTTGAGAAGCGAGCTTTTGCAGATTGTTCAAAAATGATTTTCTTTCGAAGTACCGATCTGAAAATTCGGCTGTCTCTTTCATTTCTTCTGATGTTAAACTGTCAATAAATTTCACGCCACCATCTCCTTTGGTATTATTATCCATAGCTTTGATAAGAGAAATTCACAAGGGCACAATTTACTTTTGAAAAATACGAAGTAGCGACGGAGGAAACTATCGTAATGCTTCTTTCTTTTAATGCATTTTGTATCAATTTTATCACGTCCGTCGTTGAATCGAACTGTCTGTTGAAGCGGAGAATAAACGATTGCTTTTTATTTAAAGCCATTTTTTCTATGGCAGCGCCAAGTGCTTTTTTTCCATTGATATCAATGATTTCTCTCTCATATTCTCCCAAGGTAGAACAACGTGGAAAAAGCGTTCTGTTCCAAGTATGATCTCTTTCAATAAAGTTATCTGATACATTGTAATACAAAGGGATTTTTGTGTATCGACAACTGCTATTCCACGTCACATCGACATGATAGTTGTTATTCCCTTTTCGTACAATGTTCCATGCGTGATTTTCTGCCCGCTTATTATCCGTTGCAACGCCTGTCACCGTTATGCAAGAAATATTCATCTCATCGCAAATAAGCTTAAATGCGCGCGCGTATCCCTCACAAACCGCCGCTCCTTCCAAGAACGGACCGCAAATATTATGTGCTGTAGGCAACATCGTATCGGAAGCGTATTTTACCTTGGTAGCCAAATGATCATGAATTTCTTTTTCGATATCCTTGGTCTTTATGTTGTTTTTGAATTCTTGCAACTTTGCAAATATCTTTGATTTAGTGTTTTCGATTTCGTCGTTTGACATTGAAAAATCAACGGAAATTGTGGCAAAACCTAAAGCGTGGCTAACCGATAGTGAATTGAACACGACGTAAAAAAGCTCCGGGTTATCGTCTATCAATCCTTTGAAAACTTTTTGAAAATCAATTTTTCTTTCCGGAGCGTGCAGTGTCACCGTTCTTTCGAGATTTAGCCATGCGCCAAGAATTCTATCGTATGCTTTCTTTTCGGTATCTGAAAGTTTAGAATAAAAATACTTTGAATATACCTTAAAATGCACAAATAAGCACCTCTGTAATGTGATTTTATCAAGCACGCATCCAATCCGGTTTCTGTGTTATTGATGTTTTATGTCATCTAACTAAGCATCTAACTAAGCAACATAACGCTTATTATGTTGCAAATCAACTTCAAAAAGAAATTTTACAAAGAGAACACAAAAAGAGCATCGCAAAATAAGCCTTTTCGAATTTTTTTAGATTTCGAAAAGACTTTCTTGTTACGCATTAAATGACGTTCAAGTTATAAGAATTTCAAAAAACGTAATTTCCACGTAAATTCTCAAGGTAAAATTTAGACAAAACTATTGCATAAATCGGATTTTTGTGCTATAATAGCATTTAGAGCGATCGTTTATGATAGGATACGACATACATCATATAATTGTTTGAATACATAATAAGCGTTATGTTGTAGCTTGGCAAAAGAGAGTCTTTAAATTTATATGATCAAATGCATATTTTCCATTTTGCGTCGGTGCTCGGCTGCCGTGGTGACAATATATACTCTTGTCGTATTGATGCTTGTATGTCCTAAAATATCGGCGAGTTTGGCAATATCTTTTTCGATTCCATAAAATGTTCTGGCAAATAGGTGTCGCAGGTTGTGAGGGAATACTTTGCTTGAAGGAACATTTGCTTCCGCGCACAGTGATTTCATATCTCGCCAGATATTATGACGACTGACCGGCTTGCCGTTTCTCGTGATAAATATTGCTCCTGACGATATTTTTTGCTCTTTGATATACCGAAGTAGCTTTTTTCGTAGTGGCGAAACGATAAATATTCTGCGATTTTTACCCTTGCAACGCACCAATGCTTCGCCTTTATTGACGGCATCCACAGTAACATACTGCAATTCACTTACGCGTATACCACTACCGCAGATGGTTTGAATGATAAGCTCGAGTCGTTTGTTGCCCCTCGACTGTGCTATTTTTAAGAGCCGCAGATATTCCGCCCTCGTCAATTCTTTTTCTTCGGAGTTGAAGGCGGATTTTTGTATTTTATACTGTTTAACGCATAACTCATAACACCCAAGGAAGCGAAAAAAAGCGTTAAGTGCCGCCAACATGGAATTTGCGCTTGTGACGGCATACTTTTCGAGTAGGAGTTTTTTGTATGTCAACACGCTCGTCTTGGTAAGTTCATCGTCTCCGATATGCTCAAAAAAGGTTCTAATGTCATGCAAATATTTATCAATGGTTGCGCGACTTCTTTCTTCGTTGTAAAGATACTCCTCAAATGCAATTGAGCGTTTTTTGATTTCTTGTCTATCCATTTGTAAACTCCTCCCGAATTTTGATGATATCATTTTACAACAAATAAATGTCTATATCTATCGTTATATGCTATCGTTATGCAATTGCAAAAATAATTGGTAAGAGTTTCGAGGTGAATGTAATGCTTTTGTGAGATGACGCAGGATCAACATTACATCTCCGTTTATAGCGTAGCTTTAATAGCGAGAATTTGTAAATTTTTTGAAAAATCCAAAAATTCCTTAAAAAGTATTGACAGATCGGGGGATTTTATGTATAATAAGGGTGTAAAGAACAAATTACGCGTTAAGATCACACGGTAAGGTAAAAACTCAACAACACTATAGCGACACACAGCGGCACACGGCAAAACGCAGGTGAATGCAAGGAAACCTCGGAACACGCGGTAAATCTCGGGAAAATACGAAGAAACGCAGAAAACACGAGGCTTCGGCAAGCGTGAGAAAACGCGGGAAATCGTGATGGCTTCGGTGAGCGCAGAGGGGCGCAAAACACACAGTAAAGCTTCGTTGGACGCGGCAAAACACCGAGAAATGCGCCAAAATTCGTTGCGACGCGAGTATCGAAATGCGTCGAGATATGCTGAGCCAAAAAGCGCCGAGCCGAAAGTATTGAACTGCGAGCGGCGGGTTACGAGCGCTGAGATATGCCGAGCTATAAGCGCTGAATTGCGAGCGTTGAGTTGCGAGTGACGGGTTACGAGCGTTGAACTGCAAGTGACGAGTTATGAGTGCTGTGCAGTGCTATGCAGAGATATAACGCGGGAAAGTCGAGGGTGGCGGTATGGAGATCGAGGAGCGGATCGACCGTTCACTTGAGAAAAGTCCATTTCGCCGTCGACCGCTATGCCTGATGTGTGCCGCCTTTCTGTCGGTCACAGCCGCAAGCTTCTATTTCAGCTGGACGGCGCCGGTCGCCTTGGTCGTGTGGCTTATTTGGTCTGTATATCAATTCATAAAGTTAAAGAGCCTTGGCGCTTTGGTGCCTTGGCTCTTATTGTTTTCTGTATCATCGGCGCTCATCTTATCCGGCATATACTCCTATGAACGCGGTGAGACCTTGGAAATTGCCGTGTTTAACAGCGGGATCGGCGGTGTCGATAATGTTGAAGCTGACGGTAATGTTGATGACATCGATGGTGCTGATAATGACGGTAACGTCGAAGCTGACAATGATATCGGTGTCGGTGAGCAGTCCAACGAGCATGTGCTTGAGGCTTTGGTACTCAAGGAATAC
>CAYXNQ010000023.1:0-14040 GCA_964466545.1 uncultured Lachnospiraceae bacterium
AAACAGGGCAATTCAATCCTACAGCAAAACTGGCACTGGTTCTTTGCATTGCTTTGGATAAGAAGTTTGAGGATATTTTTTATTTCTGATTCTTCAATATTTTAGAAGGCACGCTCAATCCTGGCGTTCAAGCGTAACAACTTGAACGCTTTTTTCTTCTCCAAATCCTGCAATATATTCCATCCCTACAACTGAATACGAATACATTGCCCTCGCTTTCAAAGCTGGTTACAGAGCGTGAAAAAGTGTCAGCCGATAGTTTATACCTCAACCCTCAAAAATGGGGTTCTACTGCGTAACAAAAAAACAGAAAGCCAACCACTTTTGAAAGTGATTAACTCTCTGCTTTAAGCCTGCAACCTGTATGTCAGCCGTTAAGTTAGTTTTGTTTCCAATACTTCCTTATCGGCATTCAACAAATGTCGAGCGGCTCTTTTAATGCTGTTATTTATCTCTGCGTTTGCGTGTGAAAATTAGGATCAAGACCACGACTAATGCCGCGGCGATAGCGCCGACAGCAACAACGATAGTCATGCTGTCTCCCGTAGGCGGCGGTTGCGGATCGTCGGGATCCACAGGAAGCTCTACCACCTTAAATTGCCAATCGAGATAGCCTATCGCGTCTTGGAATCGATTGTCAAGCTCGATCGGTACATCAAGCGTAAGCTCAAGATCTATTTTGCCGCCGGAATACACTGTTCCGAGAAACACCCAATCCGTAAGCTGAGCTGTCTGATCGGCGGGAGCGGCAAACAATTTGGAATTTCCGTCCTGCCGCACGGTCAAGTAAAGCTTAGAGAGAAATTCTTCGGAGCCTTCCTCCGCGCCGAGCGAGCGCATATAGACCTCGATCTTGACCTTATTGTCAACTTTATTGTCGATCGTCACCTTCTGAGTAAGCGAATCGCCGGGCATGACATCCTTGAAGCCGTCAAACAGATCAGTCGGCGAATACTTGCTTCCGGGAGCGAAGATGAAATTGCGGGAATTTCCGTCGTATGTAACTCTGCCGTCCGCAAAAACGTTCGCGGCGAGGCCGCAACACATTACGGCGCATATCAGCACGGAGATCACTGTCTTAAAAGTTCTTCTCATTTTGCCGCCTCCCCGTTATTTTTCGGAAAGATCTTATCACCATCAAGCTTGACGTTCCATTTTTGCGTAACGGCGTCCGTCGGCTTCGCCTGAATCGCCGAAGCGATTATCTCAACTGAAAGGCGATATCCGTTAGGCACACTCGCGCCGTCAAGCAACTTACATTCCGTCACAAGCACCGCTGTGCTTCCGCCTGCGGCAACGCTGCCGGAATAGTACCAATATCCGTCATCGCCGCGATTCCAGCCGCTGTTTTCCGCAAAGCTGATCGTGTAATCGGAATTTTCTTTCGGCATTTTCGCCGTCACGGTTTGATTCGTCGAAGTTCCGTCAGCCATCCAAGTTATATTTATGTAAGCTCGGATATACGCGTCGGAATTTCCCGTATTCTTGACCGCAACGTTCTTTTTGATCGCGCCGCCGTCAAAATCCTCCGTAACGTCGCACGATATTACGCCGGGAGTGAATTTATTAACTATCGTATCCGTATTCGTAACAATGTAAGCGAGAAGTCCTCCGACGCTGAATACAACCATTAGAAGCACAGCTATCAAAGCTATAAAGCTTTTACGCCTGCCCGCTTTGCGCGGCGAGCCTAAATCAATCAACTTCATTAAGCTGTCCTCCCTTACTTTGCAACGTTAAAGATATTATTCTCGTATGAGTCTCCGCCGAGCCAGCTATCGTCGTTTCTTTCGTTTACAAATTCGACCTGATTATTTTCGCCGCGCGCCACCGTAACGCTCTTTGCGTTGCCGCCCTGCGCGTCGTATCTCCACGACCAATCCGATCTTTCGGTGACAGTATAGCTGCCGAGCGGCAGATCTGTGATTGTTGTCGTGCCGTTTCCGTGTACCGTAACGGTAATATCGATTCCGCGAGTTGCGTCGTCATTTCCGACAACGCGGAAGATAAACGTTTGATTTTCGTCGATCGTCTGCGCGCCGCTCTTTTTTATCGTAAGCGAATCTGTGGTCTTTACGAATTTTGCGTAATACGTCGCGGAGCGGTATGCGCCGTTCTCCTTTTGCGGAGTCAGCTTGCCGTCCGCCGCGTTGACCCAGCCTGCCGCTACCGGAACGGTGCAGCCCTCATCCTTGTACCAGCCATCGAACGCCCAATCCACATATGCCGTGGGAGTCGAACCTTGCGGATATCCGCTGACAGCGCCTAAATTCTCAGCCGGATTACTTACTCTGCCGCCGCCTACCGCAACGTAGCTGATCGTGATCGACTGCTCCTTATAATAGAACGTAATAACGTCATCGCTTCCGCGAATTGTTCTTGCTTGCGTCTCTGCGCTGACGAGATCGTAACCGGCGATGATCTTCGCATCCTCGTAAACGACGGAGCCGTAAGGATATACTTGGTCCGGAGTCTTATCGGGCAAAAGCGAGTTTTCCGTTCCCCATTTGAGATATCTGACCGTGTACCTATATTCAAGGCGATCGTAGTAAAAATCGAATCTCAAACCGTTTTCGGCGCTTGCCTGGCCGCTCGCCGTTGTCGATGTAACTTTGTCCGTTCCGTTGTTTACGGTAAATCCGATATATTTATATCCGACCAGCGTAAGCGCGCTTGCGCTCTGCGTGCTGCCTATTTCGACAAGCTGTTGATCTTGCTTATAGATATAATAGCCACTGCCGTCGAGCTTCTGTACCCAATGCGTTACCATGTAGAACGCGTGCGTCGTATCTTCGTGATAGTAGAACGTGATTACGTTGCTGTCCGCATCCTGAGTAAGCACAAGTCTCTTTTGATATGCGTCCGGCACATAGTCGTCAAAGCTCACGAATATCTCGGTCACGACTGCCTTGCTGTTGTCGTTGACCACCTTATCGTCGCACATCTTTTCGCCTGTGGACTTATTTATGTACCGAACGGTGTACGGCACATTCGGAATGTGCATATAGACAAAGGTGAACGTATTATCTCCGCCGTCTGTCATAAGGATAGCGTGGCTGCTGACGTTCGGGTAATAGCTTTCGCGATATGCCGCGTAAAGCTCGTCTTCGGTCTTTGCGGGGAATGTTTTCGTCATTCCCGCGAGCATCGTGCCCACGGTCGGCGAAGCGATCTCCGTACCGTCCGCAAGCTGATATCTAACGGTATACGTTACCTGCACCTTCGATTTCCATTCCGCAAATATATCAATATCGTGCGTAACGGTCATGCTGTTGAACGCCCAAGCCTTTTTCTCGCCGCCGTCCATGTAGAACCAGCCCGCGAAAACGTAGTCGAGATACGCTACCTCTGAGGGAGCGGAGGCAAGCTTGTTGTATTCGACGACGCTCGTTTGAAGCGGCTCGCTTGAATTTTGAAGCTGGAAAACGCGAACGGTATACTTTTTCGGCACCCAATGCGCGTAAAGCTCGACGTCGTGCGCCGGCATTGTCATGGTGGTGAAATCGACCTTAGTGCCTTCGTAGAAGCCCGCGGTGGTGTACCAGCCCTCAAATTCGTATGCTCCGGCAGGCAGAGTGCTCGGATAATCCGGCTCGAAATACGCCCCCGTTCCGATAGTTTGCTCATAGTAGTACGTCTTTTGCTTCTCGTCGATAATATCGCCGTAGTTATTGAATTTCAGATCATACTGATTGCGGTAGTAGTAGAGGGGTGTTTTATCGCCCGCAGTCATCCAGTACCATTCTCCGCCAGCCGGTTTCCAACCGCCTTCGCCTCTGTTATACTTTTGCGAAAATCCTACAATTGGAAAATAGTCTTCGGTATATGTAAGCTGGAGGCTTGAGGTACTATAATACATTACAGTTTCATGGAATTTTTTGTATATTCTTTCACCGTCCGATATATAATTATCGGTATCGTATATATCGCCGGTTCCGGGCAAAACCTCAAGCCAATAATACCATGTGTATTTATACGGCGATAAATACACCTTAGTCAAATCAATGTTAGTCGGATCATCTGTTCCAGTTTTGCTACTGCCACCGGGCATTTGAAGCAAAAAGCTATACCAATTCCCCGTATCGCTGGACGCAAATACACAAGTGGAATCGCGCCACTCTTTTATGGGACTGGTCTCCCATATGTACGCGATATCCGCTTCGTATTTTGCGCTGACAATAAAATCGGGATTGTCTGTATCAACACAAGCGCTATTGTGCTTGTGTTCAATCTTGCCCTCTGTGCAACAATCATCACTGTGGCTCGAATGTATAGCAGATGTGTCACCATATTGACAGCAATCGTCGCTGTGGACGTGTACATCTTGCGTGCATATGAGATTGCAATTCTTAAACGTCAGCGTATAGACGTTTCGCGTATAATATACGTTTACAATTGTCGAGCCGTCGCCCTCGACGATAACGCCCTTATCACTCTTTTCTTCATTCAGCGTAAAGTGCTTGCTCTCGTCCCATGTATGCGGCGTGTCGCTTCCGTTCACCACTTTCGCGGATTTTGTATCAACCGAAGCCGAAGCCAAAAAGCTGTATCCGTCGTCGTCCGCATTCTCCGTCCAATATACGACGGTATAGTGCGTATCGGAAACGACCCATATTGCCTGATATGTGAGATTCATACTCGGAAGCGTGACCGTACCGCCCTGAACAAGCGGATATGCGCTCTCCTGCTCGGCGGTAGCGTTGTTTTTGCCGCACTTTGTCAGCTTCCAGCCGCCGAAAAGATATCCGGCGCGCTTCGGGGTATCCGCGGAGATAGCCGAGCCGTAACGCGCGTACACCGGCTCCGTACCGTATCCGCCGTTGAGATCGAAATACGCGAGATAATAATTTCTGTCGTAGTATACCTCGACTTCTGTTGAGCCGTCCGCCGCGATCTTGATCGCTCTGTCGTAATAGAGAAGCGAGAATCCGTCTATCTCATTCTCAATGCCATCGACGAGTGAATCCGTATATCCGTAATGCTCGGTCGTTGTGGAAAGCTCGTAATGGTCGTCCAAGATATTCTGCAAATAATGCTTAACGGTGAACTTGACCTTCGTGGGTTTGTACCACACGGTATAAACGATGTTCTCGCTGATATCCTCAACATCTATCGCAATATCGGTAGAGCTTTCGGTCGCCTCGCCCACGTATGCGAGATATCCGACGATCTCCGGGTGAGACAAGTGAACCGAAAACGACTCGCCCGCCGCGATCTGCGCGACATACGGATTATACGCCTGCTTGTTGCTTCCCGCATATAGATATTCAACCGTTATCGAATATGTCTTAAATTCGCCGGGATTAGGCGCGCCGGTGTAATCCGCCGCACCGCTCGGAAGCGCATTTTCAAGCGCAAGCTCCATAATTCCGACGTTCGCCGCTTCGGTATTCGATCCGGAGATCTCGCGAACGACATACGCTACGCTTACCTTGACAGGCTCGCTGAATTTGTCGCCGTCATCGTCGCTCGCGCGGCATCTGACATAAGCGTTGCCGCTTTCGTCGAGCAGGCTTCCTACCGTCGCGTAGCCGAGATTGATAGAGGCGGCGGTCTGTCCCGAAATATTTACCCAGAGATCGCTCGCTTTATCAACGCGGATCTGCCACTGATACGTCGTACTGCTATTTTCGGATACCGAAAGAACGCGCTTTTCGTCCTCCGGAAGCGTAATGCTGTCAACAGGCTCGCCGTCACAGCAAACGGTCAGCGAACCATCCGCGGAGGAGCTTGCCGCATTTACCGAAAATTCGCCCGCGCTGAACTGCACAGACGTAAAAAGCGTGACGGCGGCAAGAAAAAACGCCATCGCACGCTTAAAGATCGCGTTTTGATTTTTTATATGCTCGGCAAATCTCATACTGTTGGTCTCCTTCATTCAGCCTCGGGCCAGCCTGCCGCGTCGAACACGGAGCTTCCGTTGTTCGCGACCTGCGTTGCGTATGCGTGTACGGTAAGGTACGCTACGCCGTTTTGGTAGATGTTTCCCATTTTTCCGGAGAAGCTGACCGCGGAAAACAGCGGCTCTGTGAGTTCTCCTGCAGCGAGTGGCTGATTATAATAATAAAATCCGTCAAGCTCCGTCCAATATTCCGCATTGAGTCGGAACGATACGAGAGAAACGTCTGCCTCTCCGTCTACGCCCTCGGCAAGCGTCAGAGCCTTATCTACTGCAACGCGGATATACGCGCTGTTTCTTCCGGTATTTTTTATGCGCACGATCTTTGACACGTCGCATCCGGGCAACACGTTGATCTGATCTTCAAACGGAACGGTGACGTCCTCGCCCGCGCCCGTCATCATCTCAACGACCTCGATCTTGATATTTCCCGCGGTGATCGTGTTCTGCGCAATTCCCTCCGACGTGAAGTATGCGAGAGAGCCGTATGCCGCCCCCGCCGCGATGATCGCCGCAATCGACAGCATCAGTATTCTGTTTTTTGTTTTTCGTATTAGCATAGTCAAACTCCGTTAATAGCGTAAAAATAAAAAATCTGTCTGATCTGATGCGGCTGAGCTTATCAGTCATAGGAGAACATCCGACTGTTTCGGGTGTTCTCCTATGACTTCACCCAAGCGGGTGAAGCCATATTAACTCAATCAATGGATTCGTCAAAAGCCGCGAATGCGTCCTCCCACGAATCAAAGCCGGCTGACTGGATAGCGTGAGCTACTATATCCATATCAAAGCCGTAGGCAGTTTCGTTTGTAACCTTTGCGGGAATATACACGTGCTCGAATATCGGAGTGGTGGATTCGCCGGGAGCAAGAATGCCTTCATATTTCAATATGAATTTCGCGTCGTGCTGACCGTCGCCCGCCTCCTCGTACACGTCTCCCTTTACATATTTAACAACAGACCAGCCCTCGCCAAGCTCTTTTACGATATTTTCGATCGCGAGCTTACAGCCGGGGAACCATTCGCTGTTAATATCCACATAGCTGCTGATATTAATGGTAACGCGGATGTACGCTTTGTTATTACCTATATTATGCACCGTGGGGTCCTTGTCAAGCACAGCGCCGGGATATGCGGCCTCAACGCCGTATTCTATATGATCGACTCGGTCTCCGCTTGCGAGCGCGTGTCCGTTTTCGTCAACGGGAGCTTCGTCGAGCAATATCTTAACGTTGCCCATGGTAATGGTATTTTTGGCGGTATCCGTATCCGTAAAATATGCAAGCGACGCGCCTGCGATTGCGGTCAAAGCAATCACCGCAACCAGCGCCAGAGTAAATAGCTTTCGCTTTGTCATTTCAGACCTCATGCCGCTATGTTAAGCTGTCAGTTTGCCGCCCAAGGATTTGTAGGAAGACCTGCTTCCGTGAAAGCTTCTGTTGCGCTGTCAAAGCCTGCAGCCTGGATAGCCTGCGCGAATACGGGGATCATAATACCCTTCGTGAGATCGTAATCGATGTCCTTGCCGTCTAATGTGTAAACGATATCACCGTCATCATTTACGTAGTTGTCAACTCTCTTATCAAGGTAGAAGCCGATGAGCGGAGCGTAATCTGTCGTGTCGCCTGCTGCGAGAGGCTCTGCGTATGTGAAGGAGTAGATGGTATACTTAACGCCTGCGTAATCGCCGGTAGTATAAAGAACAACGTCTTTATACTCTTCCTTATAGATCGCGCCGTCGTTCAATACAAACGTGTTGTCATCATTTGCAGGCTGAGGATTTGCAGTTGTGTCATACAGACCGTCTGCTCTGAACTTGTTACCCCAGTTCCAGTGAAGCGCGTTCTCGGATGCTGTCTCCTCGTTGCCGAGAGCGGAAGGAACAGCAATGAAAACGCGAATGTAAGCGTCGCTCTTACCGGTATTGGTTACGGTAACGATCTTGTCTACATAGTTTTTAGCTGTGGGCATACCGAATTTGTCTTTCGGGCCCTGTGCGCCGCCGACGATAGGATAAATGATCTTATTCTGCTCGAAATCGACGAGACCTGTTACATTTCCGTCGTCATCGTAAGCGCGCTGCTGCTCGTTCAGCTTGATCTGAACGTTGCCTACGGTAAAGGTGTTGTCTGCGCTGTCCGTATCTGTGAGATACGCGATAGAAGCGCCCGCGATCATAGCAACCGCAAGGATTGCAATAACGCTGATCACAATAAGTTTCTTTTTCATGATTTTTCTCCTTAAATTATGTGTTAATTAATTATTTCATTATCAATCCGCCGCCGGAGCCACCGGAGCCGCCCGAACCGCCGGTATTTCCGGAATCTCCGGAATCTGACGATGTGTCCCGATCATTTCCCACGCCTTTTTAGCCTGCTCCTCTGTTGTACCGCTGAGGTTGAGATTGGAGCTTTGGATAGCGTAAGCCGTAAACGACAGAGTGGGCATCGTGCCTTTCAGATCCTCTTTCGTCACGGTAGTTTTCACGTAAACGGTGTTATTCTTGATGATTTGATAACGCAAGTCAGAGGTTGTTGCGGCATCGACATTTCGGTAATAGATATTATCCGTACCGTCAAGCTTCGTCCAGCCGCCAGCAACTTCAAAACTCAGGAAGCTGTCGAAATTATCCGACTTATCGATCTTTACAAAAAGCCAGCACTCCTCTGAGCCCTTCTTTACCGTTACGTAAGGATTCTTCGTAATGGCCTTGCCGGGCACCATTTTCAGATCAAGGTCATCGCTTTCCTTAAGCTCTATGCTGATATCGCCGGCTGTGAATACGTTTTTCAAGGTCTCGGTCTTATCCGTGAGCCATGCGAGCGTCGATCCGACGGAGCAAGCTATCACGAGCATGACCGTGACCGTCACGATCAATATTTTTGCTTTCATACCTGCCTCCTTTCTGTCAAATAAACGCGACGCGCCGAATATCATCTATTGTCGCCCGCGCATATCTGCCGCTTTGTAATCAGTTGTATTTTTCGCAAAGGCTTTCCCAAGCTTTTGCGGCAGTATCGAATCCGTCTCTTTGGATAGCGTAAGCCGTTACCGTGAGCTGATTATCTTTGTAAGCTTCAAGCGTTGTATCCTCGGCTTCGCCTGCGATCGTAAATTTGCCGAATACGACGTAATCTTTAACAGCGTCGGTCGTATTTGCTTCGGCTTCTCTGTAATATACATTATCCGTGCCTGCAAGCTTTGTCCAGCCATAAGCAACGATTTGATCGTTCAACGTGGCATAGCTTGTATTACCGTCACCGGCGGTAGTCGTTATGATGTCGGCAATCTGATTATCAACCTTTACGAATATCCAGCACGCTTCGCTGCCGGGCGCCAAATGTACGGTCGGGTCCTTAGTATAGGTATGACCGGGAATCAGCTTATATGTATTTTCTTTTACACGCGCGGCTCCTGCGACGACATTGCCGTACTCGTCCACCTTAGCCTCGTCGAGAGTGATCTTGACCTTGCCGACGGTAAACGTGTTTTCGACAGAGTCATTTGACGTCAGATACGCCATCGTGACAAATACGGCAGTAGAAGCGAGCACTACCACGCACATAAATAAAATTAGGGTCTTAAGCTTTGCTCTCATAAAAATCTCCTAAATTTCAAAAATTATAATCATACGCCATTCGGCGTTGGATTACGGATCTGCTTTGTCGTCGGTCTTTTCGCCGTCACTCCGCCCGACTTCCGATTTCTTCGGCTTTTCCTTGAGCAGATCGGGCAAGAACGTCAACACGAGGAGTATCGCCACCGCGCCTATCGCGAGATACAGTCCCGGCGGATTTTGAATAAAGTACGCCGCGTATCCGAGAAGCGGTATCGCAAAGATCGGCTTACCAATGATATTTTTTTCGTGAACAGGGTCACCGCCGTCGTTCGTTTCGTTGGCGTCGCCTTTGGTATAAAATCTAAGTACGGAGGGGTCGCTCTCGTCCGGAACGATCTCAACTATCCTGTGCGTGACCGCGGTATCCTCGGATATCAGAAACGTTATGGCGTCTCCGACTTTAAGCTCCGCTGGATCTACGCTTCTGACCCACAAAAGCGAGCCGACCGGATATTCCGGCTCCATAGAACCGGATATAACGGCATAGGTCTTTATTCCGACGACGCGCACGCCGACCGAAAGCACAGCGAACGCTACAACGAGGACAACAATGACCGTACTCACTATATTCCATATCTTATGTAATTTTTTACTCATGATGATAAACCACCGATTAAATTCCCTTGCCGCATTTCAAAACGCTGTAGAGAAGCCAGAACGTATCCTCTTTCGTCTGCTCCGGGTCTTCCGGATGCAAGATCTGCTTACGCGCCTGTCCCATCAGCGTATCGAGAATATGATGAAGCACCGTGGTAACGACAGCGCTCGGATGGCACGCGGGAGCCATCTTATCTATCAGTACAGCATAGCGCTCCATGTGATCGTCATACGCAAATTTCTGAAACAGCGACGAATAGTAATAGCGCACATAAAAAATTACGTGTTCGGGATAACCCATGATATAGTCCCAGCACTTATTGAACAGCGCTCGGCATTTCGCCTGATATTCCTCGCCGTCATACTGCATGACAGCAAAGTTATCAAGCACAAACTTAAGAAATCGGGCGTCGATAAACGCAAATGTCTGCGCCAAAAGATCGTCCTTATTCTTAAAGCATCGGTAAATGTAAGCTTCGTTCAGCTCAACTCCCTTCGCTATGAGCGCAGTAGTCGCGTTCTCAAGCCCGTCGCGATAAACGACGTGAATAGCAGAGTTGATGAACAGCTCTCTCATGCTTTCCTTATTTCTTTCCATAATCCATTCTCCAAAGCTCGCGGGTAGCAGCTGCTACGCATCGCGATAAAAAAACAACCCGCAATATCCTACATATATTTTCAGACGTAAAGCTCACGCAGAGCTTGCGTCCAGCATCAATGTAATGATAGCATATTTGTCGGGCTTTTGCAATACTTGGGCTGAATTTTTATGGAGAATATCTTGCAATTTTTCGACACACCACCGCTACTTAGCCGAGAGCTTGCATCATATTTCCAAGTGCGGAAATTAAATGGAAAATGCAATCGGCGATCTTTTTGCGGCATTTATCGGTATATTCGCGTGCCTCAAGCGGCATACGCCGAAAAAGTGTATGAAAATACCCCCCCCCGAACTTCCGTCGGGGAGAGGTAACATTATGGCGGAGAAGGAGAGATTTGAACTCTCGCGCCGGGTTAAATCCGACCTACACCCTTAGCAGGGGCGCCTCTTCGGCCTCTTGAGTACTTCTCCTCAAAGCATATATCCCGCAAAAACTGCGGAATCGCGTGAGCCGTTTCTTTCACGCTAATATATTATACTAAATTTTTTAGCGTTTGTCAATGATATTTTGAAAAATTAACACTTATTTTGAAAATTTACATATTCCGCATTTTTCAACAAAAATCTTGAAAAAATCGCAAATTTGTCTTGACAGCGGGATTTTATTATGCTACAATGCTGAAAAATAAAAATGCAATGACCGAAAAGAAGTAAGCCCGCGCGCGTCCTCAAAGAGAGCTGTTGTTTGCTGAAAAACAGCAGGTCGCCGCCCGCCGAATACATTTCGCGAGCTGCGCTTTTCTGCGCCGGATCGATCGGCTATGGGGAGCGCCGTGTGCGCACGTTACAGCGCTACGGTATGTCAGTACCGGATGAGGCCGTTTTCGCGAGAGCTCGGCAAATATGAGGTGGTACCGCGGGTGCTTGTATGTTTATCCGTCCTCTGCTCACGTTTTGTGATGCAGAGGACTTTTTATTTTTATTATGCGCGAAAGGATAACAAAAAATGCTGCTCTACATTATTTTACTCGTATGCTTCTTTGCTGTGATGATCGGCGTCGGACTGTATTGCAGACGTCACTCCACAAACGTTGACGGCTTCGTGCTCGGCGGGCGCTCCGTCGGACCTTGGCTGACCGCCTTCGCCTTCGGCACGTCGTATTTTTCGGCTGTCGTATTCGTCGGATATGCCGGACAGTTCGGCTGGAATTTCGGACTTGCGGCGACGTGGGCGGGACTCGGCAACGCGCTGATCGGCTCGCTGCTCGCGTGGGTAGTGCTCGGCAGGCGGACGCGTGTGATGACGCAACATCTCGCCTCGAAGACCATGCCCGACTTTTTTGCAAAGCGATATGAATCGAAAACTATCAAGATCATAGCTTCCGTCATTGTATTCGTGTTTCTTATTCCGTATACGGCGTCGCTGTATAACGGACTGTCGAATCTGTTCAACATCGCCTTTTCCGTTCCGTACTGGTTGATAGTGACCGTGATGGCAATCCTCACCGGCGTGTACGTTATATTCGGCGGCTACATGGCAACGGCTATCAACGATTTCATACAGGGCATCATAATGCTCGGCGGCATAATCGCCGTAGTTATCGCTGTAGTTGCGGACAACGGCGGACTTTCAAATGCGATCGCGAATCTGTCTCAGATCGCGTCGCCGTATCCCGAAAGCGCGGGCACGGCGGGAGCGTTCGTTTCGTTTTTCGGAACTCAGCCGATCTACCTTTTCTTCGTGGTAATGCTCACCTCGCTCGGCACGTGGGGACTTCCGCAAATGGTGGGTAAATTCTATTCGATCAAAAACGAGGACGCTATTAAAAAAGGCACCGTAATTTCAACTGTATTCGCGCTGATCGTAGCCGGCGGCTGTTATTTCATTGGCGGCTTCGGACGGCTTTACGACAGTCCGGAGCTGTATTCCGCGAGCGGCAAGCTGCTCACCGACAATATCATTCCCGCAATGCTTGCACGTCTGCCGGAGATCATAATCGCGATAGTAATCGTTCTCGTTCTTTCCGCTTCGATGTCGACGCTGTCATCACTTGTGCTGACCTCGGCGTCCACGCTTACGCTCGACGTTATAATTCCGGCAAGAAAAAAAGAAACGAGCGAAAAAAAGCAGATCACGATCATGCGCGTGTTCATCGTATTCTTCATCGCAGTTTCCGCCGCGATCGCGATCCTCAAGGATTCGATCTGGGCAGACAGCGTATTCATCGCGCAAATGATGGGAGTATCCTGGGGCGGACTCGCCGGCTCCTTCCTCGCACCATTCCTTTACGGATTGTATTGGAAAAAGACGTCGCGGGCAGGCGTTATTTCGAGCTTTGTTTTCGGAACCGGACTTGAGATCGTTCAGCTACTCAAATCGACCGGAATCATCAAGATATCGGGCGGATTTCTCGGATTCGTATTCACAAATTCGCTCTATTCCGGCGTATTCGCAATGTTCGGCGGACTTGTGCTTGTGCCGATCGTAAGCTTGCTTACGCAAAAAACGTGCCCGAAAAACGCACGCGAAATGTTCTCTTGCTACGACAAAACGGTCACAGTTCCGGTAACGGATTTGTATTCCGAGGGCAACTGAATAAAAATACCGCTTGCGAAAAATTCGCAGGCGGTATTTTGCTTTTAATCCTCGGCTCTCGTTGCAAGAAGCTCGTGATATTTATTATAGAATGAAGTATAGTATCCGCCGTCAAGCGCGTCTCTGATCTTTTTCATCATGTCGTTATAGAAATAAAGATTGTGACCGACCGCAAGCATCATTCCAAGCGCCTCTTTAGCCTTCAAAAGATGACGGATATAGCTTCTGGAGTGATGTCGGCAAGCCTCGCATCCGCAGTTTTCGCTTATCGGACGCGGATCGCGGGCATATTTTTCATTCATCAGATTTATCTTGCCTTCCCATGTAAACACGTTTCCGTGGCGCGCGTTACGCGAAGGCATTACGCAATCGAAGAAATCCACGCCGCGATACACAGCCTCAAGAATATTCTGCGGCGTGCCAACCCCCATAAGATATCTCGGACGATCCTTCGGCATATACGGCTCGACCGCTTCGATGATGTTGTACATCTCCTCGGCCTCCTCGCCCACAGCCAAGCCGCCGATAGCATATCCGGGAAGATCAAGCTCGGCGATAGCCTTCATATGATCTATTCTGAGATCCTCATACGTTCCGCCCTGATTTATTCCGAAAAGAAGCTGATTTGGATTCAGCGTTTCCGGAAGTTCCGAAAGTCGCTTCATTTCGTCGCGGCAGCGGTAGAGCCATCTCACTGTGCGCTGAGTCGAAGCTTTGACGTAGCTGTA
>CAYXNQ010000024.1:0-13463 GCA_964466545.1 uncultured Lachnospiraceae bacterium
GCGTATAGCCGAGCAGTTTTTTTCCAATTCCGAGATTTCGCTTGTCCGGAAGCACGGCGATATTTTGTATTTCTCCGACTTCTTGCACATGAGAAGCAAAGGAATAAGCAACGAGCTTGCCGTCAAGCTTTGCGCCGAATGCCGACACTGCCTCGGAGGAAAGTGCGTCTTGTATCGACGTGCGCGCCCAAGGATCATTTGGAAAGCAGATCAGCTCCAGCGCGCAAAGCTCGTCCAGAGCGTCTTTTTCAAGTGAAACGATGCTAAGTTCCGTCATTTTGCGATACCAAGCTCGTTTGCGAGGATGTTGATATCAAGCGAAATTGCGCGGAGACAAGCCTTATATTCCTCAGGCGCCGCGCCGAACGGGTCGGGAATATCGCGCGAGAAGGCGGTTATCTTCGCGGCGTATTCCGGAAAAGAGAACATCAAGCTCATTGCGTGGCGCGAGGTCATGCCTATGATAATATCCGAGGATATAATATCGTCTTTCGTTACGGTTTTAGATATGTGTGATGCGTAATCATTGGCTTCTGTAGAAGCTATGCCGAAATCGGCAAGCGCGATCAGCGCGTTTTGCGAGATCGGACTGCCGTCTGCCGCAAGTCCGCGTGATATCGCGTGGTAGCCGCTTTCCGCGTATTCGTGATTGAACAGTGCCGCCGCCATCGGAGAGCGGCAGGTGTTCCCGGTACAGACGAAGCATATCGTGCGAGCTTCGGTCTTGTTCGGCATTTTTTCGATTTTTTCGTATTCTGCTGTGATCATATTATTCAAAGTAATCCTTGAGGCAATCGCCGATGTTGACGAAGGTCTCGGTCTCTTTATCTCCGATGTAATATCCGCTGTCGTATATCTTGAGTGAGTATGTCATATACAGCATGGGATAATCGTCGGAGTAAAAACGAATGTCGTAGGCTTCGCGCGTTGATTCGCTCGGAAGCTCTGCCGATCTGCCGCCGGTATATGCTTGAATGACATTTTCTATGACGCTTGCTTTATCAATCTTGATATAGCAAACGGTGGTCTTTTCCGTGCTTATGCAAACGTAGATCGTTGAAGCGCCGAGATCTTGAAGCGTCGGCAAAGTAACGGTTTCCGCGTGATAAAGCGTATAATCATCGTCGGTAAGCCACATTTTCGGATCGTTTTTGCTTATTGTCGAAAAAGTTACGGTTCCCGCGGTATTTTTTGCGTATACATCTGTTTTGTAGGTAGCTTCGTAGCCTTCCGGCGCGGCGATATATACAGCGCCTGTGCTTTCGTCGGTGAATTTTCCCGCCTCGTGCTTAAATCTTCGGGTATCGTCTTTGCAGGCGACGAGTGAGAGCGTGAGCAAGACGGAAAACGCAAACGCTGCAAGGCGGCGAAAAACGGATGTGCTTTTATACATAATTACTCCACATTTATATTACGCGGTCGGTCAGTAACCGAATACTCCGCTGAGGCTATCGTCGTTTTTTATCCAGTCTGATACAGTATATACGGAATATTCCGTTTTGGTTTCGCGGACGATCAGCTTTTCGATTCCGGCGTTGATAAGCATACGTTTGCACATCATACATGAACAAACTCCGCCCATGACGTTTCCGGTTTTCGGATCGGTACACGCCATATACAGCGTTGCGCCGAGCATTTGATCGCGCGAAGCGGCGATTATCGCGTTTGATTCGGCGTGTACGGAGCGGCACAGCTCGTAGCGTTCGCCGCGCGGAATATTCAGGTTGTCGCGCATACAGCTGCCGATATCGTTGCAATTCTTGCGTCCTCGCGGAGCGCCGTTATAGCCGGTCGATATGATTACGTCGTTTTTTACGATTATAGCACCGAAGCGGCGGCGCAGGCAGGTCGCTCTTTCCGACACTGTTTCGGCTATATCAAGATAGTAATTGATCTTGCTGACGCGATCCATTCCATTATGCTCCTACGAAAAATGAGTTATTGTTATTTAGATAATTATAGCGCATATTTCAGTAAAAATCAATAGTTTTTGCTTGCGGTAATAAAAAGGTCTGCCGCGCTGTACGCGGCAGACCTGACTGAGCTGTATTATCGGTATCAGCCGCAGCTGTTGCAGCCGAGCCAAAGAATGAGGAATGCGATTATGATCAGCCAAAGCACGTCGTTTTCAAAAATATTGCAAAGGCAAGCCATATTATTATCCACCTTTTTGTATGATCTCGAATCGGTGATACCCGATTCTGATATCATACTATGCGCGACGAGCCTTTTTTGACAATGCGGTTACGGCTGGCGGAGAATGATTTTTTCACAGCCCAAGAAGGCCGTTGCGTCTGCAAGAGAATCTGTCGGTACGGCGGCTGACGCGCCGCATTTTGAACACGTGATCTCCACGTATTCCGGTGTGATCTCTACGTCGTATTCGCCCTTGCACGGCGGGCAGTCACAGCTTATTCTGCCGTCTGCGTCGAGATCCGCCACAACAAATCTGACGATCTCCTCGACCTGAGGGTCGGTGAGCTTTTCTTTATGCATCGCCTCGGTAAAATCACCGAATTCCGTCTCGCCGAGCAATTCAAGCAGAATTTCCTCGGCTTCTTTCATGTTTTGACGAACGCTTTCGGGCGATCCGGTAAAGCAGATATCAAGTCCGGAATACGGGCATGGAAAGGCAAGCGGCTCGCCTCTGAAAAATATCTGCGAGCTTACCGTAAATGTGTGCGGATTCGGGCACGCGAGACACGGTACGGTCAGGCGTATCATTTTATTTGAAGTGTATTCGATTATCAGATCGGTATGACCGCAGGGGCATTTCAGCCTGAGAAGATCTGCCGACAGCGCGAACATACCTATGCCGCTGAGAACAGAGGTTCCGCACACGGGGCATCTGTATCCGATCGTTGTTTCTTTTTTGTCAAGTACCATTGTTTCCTCCGGAAATGCGGATTTTTATCAGTATAGCATTGATTTCGTCTTTTGTCAATCTATTATGATTTTTGATATATTGTTCCTGATCGAATGAGCTTTTATTCGCGCGGAGCAAGCGTCACGCGAAGTGCGTCGCGGCGTTGCTTGTAATCGGGCATGATATCTGCGACCTCTGTCCAAAATTCGTGCGAATGATCCATATGGAGCAGGTGGCATACCTCATGCAGAGCGACGTATTCTATCACGCTCAGCGGATACGCCATAAGAGAATCCGTAAAGCTGATCGACGCGCGCGACGAGCATGAACCCCATCTTGAGCGGTTGCGCTTTACCATGATCTTGCTTACGTGCACGCCTTTCATTTCGGCAAAGCGGTGCGTAATACTCGGAAGTAAATCTTTCGCGCTCTCGGCGTAAAATCCGAATATATGATCTGTGATATCGGCGCTGTCGGCACAGCTCGGCACAAGAAGCGCGGAGTCGGAGACGGCGTATGTGCCGTTTTGCGATGCGATTATCGGAAGTTTTTCACCGAGAAAGAAGAAATAACCGCCGACGCGTCTTTCGCTTGCAAGATATTCTTCATTGCGCTTTTTTTCGATAAGACCGGCAAGTTTTGCCGAGAGCTTTATATCCGACAGCCACTCTTTCGCTTCGCGAACGCCGAAGCTTTTCGGCGCACGAATCTCGATGCTTTGCGAGCTTGATACTTTTGCCGCGGCGGTGCGCCGCTTTTCGTTTATAAGCGTAACGTGAACGGAGCCGGTTTTGCCGATCGCAATGTCGAAAGTCCTATATGTCGAGTTCTTCATATAGTTCGAGCAAACGTTCTTCAAGCGCGAGCTTTTCCTCGAAAAGCTCATTTGCCTTTACATAATCCGAGGCGGCATCGCTTTCCAGAAGCGTGTCGATCTCGGCTATGCGATCTTCGGCTTTCTTTGCCTCGGCGCGAAGCCGGCGAAGCTGCGCTTCATGCTGCCGTATTTGAGCGGCGTTTTTTTTCTTGTCGAGATATATGTTTTTTTGCCCGTTATCTTCACGTTCGGCACCTTTCTGCGCGCCGATCTCGCCGGCGGTTGCGTTAACGCCGAGTATCTTATCGTTTTTTGTCAGGTGTACCGTTACGATCTTGCCGTTGCAGTTTTTCTCGTCAGACAGCTTGCTTACGAAATATCTGTCGTGAGATACGAGTATCAGTGTGCCGGGAAACTCCAAAAGCGCGTCCTCAAGCGCCTCGCGCGAGGCGATATCGAGATGGTTGGTCGGCTCGTCCAGCACCAAAAGATTCATTTTTGAAAGAATGAGCTTGGCGAGCGTCAGGCGCGCTTTTTCGCCTCCGCTGAGATCGCCTACGAGCTTTTCGAGGTCATCTCCACGAAAATTGAATTGCGCGAGCGTTGAATGGATCTCCGTGCTTGTGTTGTTCGGATAGGCGTTCCACAGCTCGTCGAGTACGGTATTCGTTTCGGTGAGATTTTGGTTTTCCTGATCGTAGTAGCCGAGAGTGACGTTGTATCCGAATTCTATTTTTCCTTCACTTGGCGGCAATTTTCCGAGCAGGATCTTTATCAAGGTACTTTTGCCGGAGCCGTTTGCCCCTGTTATGAATACGCGATCGCGCTTTTTTACAAAGAAATTGACGTGATCGAAGATAGTTTTATCTCCGAAGGATATGCCGAGATCTTTGACGAGCAGGACGTCGTTGCCGCTTTCGCCGGACGCCGTGAAGGACATAGAAATGCTTTTTGGTGGCGCCTTGGGCTTTTCGAGCTTATCCATTCTTGCAATCGCTTTTTCTCTGCTTTCCGCCGCGATGATATTGCGTTCGCGGTTCCAGCGCCGCTGTTGTTCGATATATGCTTCAAGTCTTGCGATCTCCTTTTGCTGGAGAAGGTAATGCTTTTCCTCGGTCTCGCGATTCTTTTTCTTTTCTTCGTGATATGCGGTGTAGGGAACATTATACAGCTTTGCGCGCGAATATTCTATATCGAGGGTCTTGTTCGTTACGCGATCGAGGAAAAATCTGTCGTGGCTTACGGTCATCAAGGTTTTCTTGTATTCCGAGAGCGCACCTTCAAGAAATTCAAGCGTATCGGTATCAAGGTGGTTGGTCGGCTCGTCGAGCAAAAGAATATCGGGCTCGCGCGAAAGAAGTCTCGCGATAGCAAGGCGTGTACGCTGGCCGCCGGACAGCTTGGATACCGACATCGAATGTGTATCGGGGGCGAAGCCCATTCTTTCGAGGTAGCTCTTGCAGCGTGATTTGTAATATAAGCCGCCGCCGTCGTTGAAGCGTCTTGATATCCTTTCGTATTCGCCCGTGAGAATCATGGCTTCGCTTTCGCTTTTTGCCTCGGCGAGCATACCGCTTAATTCGTCAAGGCGAGCTTCATAGCGGTAAAGTTCCGGAAACGCCGCGAGCATTTGACCGTATACCGTATCGTCGTAGCCGTCTAAAACGTTGAATGCGTCGTCCTGATGCAGTATTCCGAGTGTTTTATCGCGCGCGATGAAGACAGAGCCGCCCGTCGGCTCGAGCTCTCCCGATATAAGCTTCATCAGTGTGCTTTTCCCGCTGCCGTTTACTCCCACGATGCCGAGGCGGTCGCCGGATTCAAGAGAGAACGACACGTCTCTGATAATATCCTTGATGCCGATTGAATAGGTCAGATTTGAGCAGCTTATTGTAACCATAAATATATTTTTCACCGCGGCGGGCGCGGCGTTATCTCCGTTGTGATTGATTTTTGAGCTTTACGGCTGTATCCGATCGAGAGCTTCGGCGGTTTTTGCAATGACCGCGATCCTGTCAAGTCCGGAAAGATCGCGCAAAAGTTTTGCGGCTAAGCCTCGCCGCCTTGCATATTCGGTGACGGCCTCGCCTTGCGACGAGCCGATCTCTATTAATAAAGCAGATCCGATTTTGAGGTGACCGGGATAGATGTCGATGATCCTTTTAATTACGGTCGTTCCGTCCGAGAAATCCGTCAGCGCCATATCCGGTTCGTGCGACAGCTCGCGCGCGAGCGTAGGCATTTCGTCAAGCGAAATATACGGCGGGTTTGTAACTATTACGTCAAACAATTCGCCTTCTTCAAAAATATCGGCTGTCACGTCGGCGAGAACCGGATGCAAAACGGGATCGAGGTGCAATGCGCGGAAATTTTCACACATTATGCCGAATGCGTCCGGCGAAAGCTCTGCCGCAACTCCGCTTACGTCGGGACGGTTTGCGGCGATCGCCGCGGCGACGCATCCGCTGCCCGAACATAGGTCAGCGAAGCATCCGCCGGTCGGAATTAGCTTTATCGCCTGTTCGACGAGCATTTCGGTTTCGGGACGCGGTATCAGCACCGCGGGAGTTACTTTGAGCGTGATATTGTAAAAATCCCATTTGCCGAGAATATATTGAAGCGGCTCGCCCGCAAGCCGTCTGCGCAGCATATCGTTTGCGGCTTCCGGAAGCGGCGTATCCGAAAGTGCCAGACTTGCCGCGCTTTTTCCGGTAAGCTCCTCGGCGATCAGAAGCGATTCAAGGCGGGAACTTTCGATCCCGCCTTCATTGAGAGCGCGTTCAAGCTCAGAGCGCGTCACAGCTTGTATCTCCCTTGTCGAGCGGAGCTTCACTCGTCTGCTCGGCGATCGGAAATTCCTCCGGAAGCGCCGCCTTCAGCGCGGCGATGGCAACCTCAAGCTGATGTTCGTCAGGCTCGCAGGTGGTGATTCTTTGCATGAGTATTCCGGGGAAGGTGATTATGCGTGTAATGGCATTCTGATGCTTGCCGGCGATCATAATGATCTCGAATCCGACTCCTATAACTATAGGGAGAAGCAGGAGGCGAAGCCCGATGATCAGGAGGCGGTTCATATCCCACGATACGACGGAAAAAATGATTATCGACAGTATCAGCATCAGAAACATGAAGCTTGTGCCGCAACGCGGGTGAAAGCGCGTACATTTCTTCGCATTTGCGGGAGTAAGCTCAAGTCCCGCTTCGTAGCAGGCGATGGATTTATGCTCCGCACCGTGATATTCATACGTTCTTTTTATATCAGGCATGAACGACACGCCCCAAACGTAGAGCACGAATATGGCGATCTTTATCGCGCCTGCAATCAGATTTTTGAACCAGCCGATACCGCCTGCCGCGGAATCAATGGCAGTTGTGATCCATACGGGAAAATACGAAAAAAGAAGCAGGGCGAGCGCGAGGCCGAGCACAGTGCCGATAGCGGTGAACACCTTCAGCAGATTGTCTCCGAAGGTCTTCTGAAGCCATTTTTCAAATTTAGTTTCGGCGGTCAGATCTTCCCCGCCGACAAGCTCTGCCGAACGGGTGAGCGTTTTCATGCTGAGCACAAGCGTTTCGATCATGCTGACTACGCCTCTGATTATCGGAAGGGAGAGTATCTTATACTTTTTTCGCACGGAAACGAATTCCGACGCCTCTATCGCGATCGAACCGTCCTCGCGGCGGACCGCCAAAGCGGATATATTACTGCCCTTCATCATTACGCCTTCGAGGACGGCTTGACCGCCGACCTTTCCGAGACGTTCGTTCTTTTCTTTGTTTTGTTTCATTTGAAAACGACCTTTTTACAAATTTTCTTTCGGAAAGGAAAATGGGATCGGTGCGCGACCGATCCCTTAAAAATCACTTATTCTTCGCTGCCCTCATAAGCGGAGGGATTATCGGTAGAGTAAACTATCTGGTCGTCTGCGGGAGCTTCGGCGGGAGCGTCTTCTTCGAGCAGAGCGCGTATAGAAAGGCTGATCTTGTGCTTTTCGTAGTCGATGTCTGTGATCTTGCAGTCTACCTGCTGACCGAGTTCGAGAACGTCTGCGGGCTTAGCTATCTTTTCGCGTGCGATCTGGCTGATGTGGATGAGTCCGTCAACACCGGGAAGGATCTCAGCAAAAGCGCCGAAGGGCATAAGGCTGACGATCTTGCAGCTTGCGACGGAGCCTACGGAATACTGATTTGTGAAGATATTCCACGGATTTGTTTCCTCTGTTTTGTAGCCGAGAGAGATGCGGTTCTTTTCGCGGTCGAAGCTCTTTACGAATATCGTAAGAGTATCGCCGACGGAAACGACGTCTGCGGGCTTCTTGATATGGAGCCAAGAAAGCTCGGTAAGGTGAACCATACCGTCAACACCGCCGAGGTCAACGAACGCACCGAAGCTTGTGAGGCTTCTGACTGTTCCGGTGTAAACCTTGCCTACCTCGATCTCGTTCCAGAATGCTTCTTCCTTTACCTTGCGCTCTGCGCGTGCGACCGCGCGGATAGAGCCGTAAGCGCGCTTGCGTTCGGGCTTGATGTCGATGATCATGATGCGCTGTGTGGTTCCTACGAGAGTGGAGAGATCTCCGTCCTTGGGAACTGTCGTCTGCGATGCGGGGATAAATACGCGGACGGAATTGACCGACATAACTACGCCGCCCTTAACGGCTTCGACTACCTTGCCCTCAAATACCTTATCGGTCTTTGCGGCTTCGGCGATCTCGTCCCAGTTCTTGTCTGCGTCTACTCTCAGCTTGTCGAGAGTTGCGATACCGTCGATATCGCTTACCTTAACTACCTTTGCTCTTACGACGTCTCCGACCTTAAACAGCTCGTCGAGCTTTGCGCTCGGATCGTCCGTGAGCTTTTCACGTGTGATCACGCCGGTAGTCTTCGCGCCGAGATCCACATGGACCTCATTGGGCGATATCGAAGTGATATAACCGTCAACGATTTCTCCTGTATTTAAGGTTTTGATTGATGTTTCGAGCAATTCTGCAAAATTTTCTGTCTGCTCATTCATGGCTTGCTTAACCTCCTGTATTACACTGTACGGCGTTGATGCGCCTGCAGTAATTGATATATTGGCACCTGCGCGGAGAGACAGCTCCGGCAGTTGTGACAAACTGTCTATACGATAAGTGTTTTTGCAGCTTGACGCGCAAATATCGTAAAGCTTGGACGTGTTGGAGCTTCCGCTGCTCCCTATAACTATGACTGCGTCGGAATTTTCCGCGAGCTTTGCCGCTTCCGATTGCCTGTTTTCAGTCACAGTACATATTGTATCAAAAATTTTTGCGTTTGTATATAGTTTTTTGATAATTTTCAAGCAATTTTTCCATTCTCGCGTGTCAAATGTGGTTTGAGCCGCCGCGGAAAGAGATAGTTTGCTTAAAAAAGCGTTTTTTTCGTCTTGCAGAAAGGCTCTCAGCTCCTCCGAGTCCGCTATTACCGTGCCGTCTCCGCGAATCTCGCTCATCGCACCCTTGACTTCTGGGTGCTTTGAATCGCCGAACAAAATGAAAAATTTTCCGCTTCCGGAATTTTCTCTGACGATGCTACGCAGCTTCTCGACAAACGGGCAAGTGCAATTCAGAACGTGAAACGTCGGCAGCTTACTTTCATAGTTTTCCAGAAGCTCGATGACCTCGCGTACCTCTCCGTGTGCGCGTATCAGGATATTCACTGTTGCGCCTGCCTCGGCTTTTTTCGCAAGGTTGGGGATATCTTCGCGCGATATCTCGATCATACCCTTATCCGCAAGCGTTTTGTTGTATACGTCGTTATGTATCAGCTTGCCGAGCGTGCAATTGATTGTATTTTGGCTTTTTGCGTCGGCGAGAGCTTCGGCTTGATCTGTCGCCCGTTTTACTCCGAAGCAAAAGCCTGCGTTTTCGGCGACAGTGACGTTATATTTTCCGTTGTTCATTATTCGGGCCGACTGCTGTCGGCGAGGAAAGTAAGCACCTTGTCGAACAGCAGATTTTCCTTTATGTCGTCGTGATCGAAGAACTGTTCAAGCTCCTCGACCGATTTCAGATCGTAGTAATTTGCGTAATCGAGCGCACCGCTTTCGTATTCCTTGTCGGATATCTTGATGCCTTCGTTGCGCGCGATGCTGTAAAGCACCATTTCTTCAAAGACCCAATCCTCGCAGTCGTGCTGAAGCTGTGTGTAAAACTCCGCGTCAGACGCATATCCGAGGACAGATTGAGCGTATTTTGAAAGGGACAAGCCTTTATCTCCCGCGAGAGATGTATAGTAATCGAGCTGATTTTTGTAAAATTCATCGTACTCCTTGGTCGGAATACGCTGCACGGTGCTGTTCTCCATTATATACGACCAAACCTGCGTTATCTTGTATTGCAGGAGCATATCCTCATACGAATCGACGATGGAATCGTAAACGCCCTGTTCAAACGCTTCGATAGTATCGTAGCCGTAATATTTTTTTACGAAATCAACGTTGTACGCGGGAAGATCTTGTTCGCATACCTCAAGAAGCTCAACCTCAAAACGCACATCCAGCCCTGAAAGATCGGGATCTGCCGGGTAGGGGTCCGGAAATGTTAGTTCAATGGAGAGCTTTTCTCCCGCCGAGCGTCCAATCAGCGCTTCCTCGAAGCCGTCGATGAAGGTCTTGCTGCCGAGAACGAGCTCTACCGATTCGTAGCTTGCGTGCTCGGTCGTTTCTCCGTCGACGAAGCTTTTATAATTTATGTAAACGATGTCCTCGGCTTGCGCCGCGCGCTCCACGGTCGTGATATCGGAATATTCGGAGCGGCAGAGCAATATCTGAGCGGTAACGTCTTCGTCTGTCACGGTATAGCCGAAGGTCTTTGCCGCGACGCCCTTGTAATCGCAAAGCGTGACGTAATCAGACAGATCGTAATCATAACGGCTGTATTTTTCTCCGCACGAGGAGAGGGCGCACAGCGCGGCGAATACTGCGGACATGAGCGCAAGAGCGCGTAAAACGGTTCTTTTCTTCATTATTTATATATTACCTGCTTTCTCGGACGGACTGTTTTCCGATGTTTTGCGACGAACGCCGAACACGAAGTACAGCTCTGCCGCGATCGCCGGAATAAGCGCACGCGAAACGATTATCAAAAGAAACTGACCGAGCATCGAGGAAAGCTCGGAGGAGCTTATCTTGAAGCTTGCATCGGTGAGAAAATCAAACGCATAGATCAGCTCCGACGCGAAATCGAATATGAAGAATACGGAGATCGACGCAAGCGACGCGCCGAATACGGTGTGGAAGAATCCGGTCGATTTTCCGCGTTTTGATCTGCGCGGCGAGAGCCTTGAAGCGATCAGCCATACCGCGAGGTAAAGGAGTATCCTGTAAAGCGTCGCGATCAGAAGCGGATATATATGAAGATCGGCGTCAAACGAGGTTATAGCTCCGTTGGCAATATCGAGGACGAGGGCGACTGCGGAGTCGAATGCGTAAAGCAGTGAGAGTGCGGCGAATATGCCAGCGGTCTGTTTTGCCTTGAAATTAAAGCACATATACGTTATTTCGGCTACGCTTACTCCGAGAAGGAGCGCGTCGAACACGACGTAAATGTAATCGGTGATTATGTAAACGAAATTCGGGATCTCCGAGATGTAGGCGTATGCGGATATTGCCGATGATACACGCGCGAGGACGCAGAGCGCCAGCGCGATCAAAAACGGCTGTAGGACAAGCTTGCTGTTTTTCATTAAAGGGTAGACCTCTGAATAAGTATTAATAATATTATATCAATTATAATTAAAGAAAAAACAAGCGATTTGTAAACATTACTTGAAAGTCATAAAAATGTTTTTACAATTGCCTGCTATTTTTGAGATTTTTCATTTTTGCGGAGGAATGTATGATCAGCTACGAGGAGATGATGAAAAGGATATCGCGGTTGGCTGTCTGTAGGGAGAGGTGGTGTAGCGTAAGCTCGCTCGGCGTGAGCAGGGCAGGCAGAGATATTCCGCTTATTCGCTTCGGAAGCGCAAATGCCCCGAAGTGCGTGCTGTATGTTGGGGTGCATCATGCGCTTGAAGCGATAACGGCGGAACTGCTTTTGCGGTTTTCTGACGAGCTTGCAGGCGCGTGCGATGTCGGCGGAGATATCTGCAATGTCAATATAAGAGGGCTTTTCGATATGAGGCGTATATTGGTGGTGCCGATGCTGAATCCTGACGGAGTTGAGCTTGTGCGTAGCGGCGCGGCGAGTGCTGGAGATTATTCTGAGATCGCCGAAAAGGCGGCGGGCGGAAGCTTTTCGAGGTGGCAGGCAAACGCTGCCGGAGTCGATCTTAATCACAACTATAAGGTCGGTTTTTCCGAATACAAGGAGCTTGAAGCGTCGGCGGGAATATCGGCGGGAGCTTCGCTTTACAGCGGAGAATATCCGGAGAGCGAGCCTGAAAGCGCTGCGCTTGCTTCGCTCGCTCGAAGCGAGACTACGCTTGCCGCGACGATCTCTCTGCACACGCAGGGAGAAGAAATATATGCTAAGCATGACGAAAGAAACGCGGCGAAAAGACTTGCAGCAATGTCGGGATACAGCGTGGCGACTCCCGACGGAACGGCGCGCTTCGGCGGATTTTCCGATTATGTCGGCGACGGACTGGGATTGCCCGCATTTACTGTCGAGTGCGGGCGAGGAAAGAATCCGCTTCCGGACGGCGACGCGGCGGAGATATATTTTGCAATCAGAGAAATGCTTGTGCGCTTTCCCACGTTTTATTAGTGAGATCTGTGCTTTGATTCGACGAAAAAACGCCGAAAATACGGCTGTTTGTAACGATATTTATAAGAATCGTCGAAATGTAGAAATTTTCGTTCACAAATTGTTGAAAATGCACAATGGCGTGCGCGAGCGGATTTGCCGGCAGGCGTTCGACAGCATTGCGGAAATGAAGCTCTATGTAAATAATAATTACATCTCACGAATACATAGACGATGGTTTTGAGAAGAAACGGGGCGAAAATGCCCGAAAAGCGCAAAAAATGCCGGCGCGGATGCGAGAAAAAAAGTAAATATCATTAACTTAAATATAAAAATCAAAAAATGAGGGCGACGTGGCATGGCGCAAAATAGGGGAATAATTGCGATATTAAGGCAAAAAAAGGAAAAAGAGCTTTTCCGGTTTTACGAACAATAACTTTACGCTTAAAAGTGCGCTCTTGACTTTTTTTCGCTTGTATGCTATTATTAATGTATTAAATGGTGGCATAGTCTCTATATGCCGCCCTTATGTCTTGACGTGCCTTTGAAAAGAGGTAAAAATCGTCGAAGGCGCATCAGCAGATCTACGTTATTTTTCATGGGTCTGAACCAAGCAGGAGGAAATTCTATGAGCCAAATCAAGTGGAAGAGGCTGTTGGCATTCGGTATGTCGATGCTGCTTTTCGCGGGTAGCGTAATTCCCGCTTTTGCGGCTGACAGCTCTTCGAGCGGCAATTCGTCGCTTCAGGACATCACGAGTATTCTCAAGACTAATTCATATTTGAAGTATGCCGAGAAGTACAAGGATGTACCGGATGCGACAAAAGCCATTACGATCAAGGCGGTCGATTATGTCAAGGATGACAAGCTCACGACAGCCGACGTAGAGATCGTAAACAATTATAATGACAGAGCCGGAAGCGCGCTTAAAGTGGGTGCGTCCGGACGTGTAACGTGGTCGGTTACGGCTCCTAAGGACGGTATGTACGTTCTGGAGCTTGATTATTGCAGCGTTACCGATAAAACAACATCTATTGAAAGAATCCTTTATATCAATGAAGTCGTTCCTTTC
>CAYXNQ010000025.1:0-13408 GCA_964466545.1 uncultured Lachnospiraceae bacterium
TTCACGGATACGACCTCCGATCTTACATATATACGTCGATGCGCCGAGCGCTTGCTTTGTCAAGCTTTGATATATCGGGTATGACAAAGCAATTTCCGTCCATATCGGTGATAATAACGCGCTTATCCTCAAGCGTTCTTATATTTCCGTAAGGGTTGGTAAGTACGATCGAAAGCTTTCCCGCGCTCGTATCGACATCCCAATAATGAAATCCGAATTTTTCTTTGGCGGTGATTATGCGTTTTATCTCAGGTGTGAAATATCGCAGTGCAAGCTCCGCTTCGATCAATTCTACGGTCTCCGCTGGAAAATCGGACAGACGTCTTATCATACCGATCTCTTCGCCTTTTTCGTTTTCGACGCGCACGGAAAGAAATTCGTTTGGCGCGTTTATAGGAAATGCGCGAATTATGGCAACGCGCTCAAAAACCTCTTCATTTTTATCGGAGCATAATTTCAATGAGACCATTCCGCCGGCAGATCTGTAGAATGTAGCGTTATCTGTTGTAAGCGGCACCGATTCTCTATGCTCAAACAGCATGAGATCTTCGGAAGCGCTTGTTGTTTCGTCTTTAATACTGTTGTTTGACATTGTTTTCCCCCCTGCAATATTATTCGCCTTGAAGGACGCGTTTCATTGATTCGCTCTGCAATGTGTAAAGCTTATAGAACACACCGCGCTTTTCGAGAAGCTCGTCGCGAGTTCCCGCTTCGGCTATCTCGCCGTTTTCGATCGCGAACAAATAGTTTGAATCCTTGAGCGTAGAAAGTCGGTGGGCTATCGTTATAGAAGTCCGTCCTTTTACGAGCTTTGCGAGCGCTTCGCCGATCATACGTTCGGTCTCTGTATCCATTGCCGCGGTCGCTTCGTCAAGTATTAATATCGACGGCGACATCAAAAGAGCGCGTGCTATAGAAATGCGTTGGCGCTCTCCGCCTGAAAGAGATCGGAAGCCTGTGCCGACTTCGGTTTCGTAGCCGTTCGGAAGCTTCAAAATAAAGTCGTGTGCGTTCGCCGCTTTAGCTGCGGCGATAACGTCGCTCATAGGAGCGTCGGGGCGCGCATATCGGATATTATCGGCTATCGTTCCACGGAAGATGAATATTTCCTGTGAAACTATGGCGATATTTTTTCTAAGCGACGACATTTTTATTTTGCGAAGATCTACGCCGTCGATGGTTATCGTTCCGGAGATCGGATCGTACATACGTGTGATCAAATTTGCGATAGTGCTTTTTCCGCTTCCGGAGTGACCGACGAGCCCAACTGCGTCGCCTGCATTGACCTTTAGATTTATATTTTTGAGTATCGGTCTGTTTGGATTATAATGGAAAGAAACGTTGTGAAATTCGATGTCGCCTTTGATCGTGTCAAGCTCGACCGCGTCATACGCTTCGGCGACATCCGATTCCGCATCAAGCACCTCAAACACGCGTTGCGCCGCGTTGAGAGTTTCCGTTGCGATGTTTGTAAAATTGGTAAAGAACTGTAGCGGGGCGAATATCATTCCGATATATCCGAGGAAGGTGCAAAATTCACCGTATCCCATGTATGTATTCATTACCTCGAATCCGCCGAAGCCCCAAATCGCCTTAGAGGTCACGCCGATCAGAAGTCCGACGACCGGGAATATCGTGAGGGAAGTGAGATTAGCCTTTAAGTTTGCCTGATAGACCCTTTCGGCGTATCCGTGGAATCTGTGCGTTTCTTCCGCTTCTTTCGCAAATGCTTTGACAACGCGTACTCCGGTCAGGGAATCATTTAGCATTGAATTCATTGCAGATGAACGCCGCCAAAAACGTGAATACTGTTTCCAAAGCTTTGGTAACATAAATTTGAAGATGATAATTATTATCGGGACCGGCGCGAAGACGATCAGCGTCAGCTTCCAGTTGATAATGAAAAGTAATACGGCAAGTCCAATGAAGTTGAGCGCGTTAATAATAAATTCGGGAAGTCCGTATGTGTAGAAATACTGAATACGGTCCGGGTCAGAGGTTATGCGTGAAATGAGCCTGCCGGTCGGATTATTATTGAAATATGATAGTGACAGATGTTCGAGCGAGGAGAAAAGCTGCATCTTCATATCTCGCGTTATGCGTACTGCCGCGATAGAGGCAAGCCGAGTTTGGAATATCCTCAATACGAGCTGGAGCACGGCAATAGCTACGATAGTTGTTATTACGACTATAAGCATTGGAAAACTGTGCCATTTTCCGTCGTTGCTGATTACCCAGTCGAACAAAACTGTGCCGTTGATGATAGGCGCTGTAAGTGACAGAGCAGAAACGGAGAGCATACAGAGAATAGCTCCGAGAAAACGGAATTTGTACGGCTTGATATAGCCGAGCATACGCGAGACTATCTGTCCTTTTTTGTTACAGTTCGTGCATATCCTGCGAAGCTGATCGTCATATTCTTTGCCGCATTTCGGGCACTTATGATGATATTGCTCAAAAATTTGATCGTCGTCTGTTACGATGTCTCCCGAAAGAGTTCGATTGATGATCTCGACAAAAGTGAATAGGCGTTGCTTTCTGGAATTTGTGCAGAAGCCCGCGATAAATGAGGTAGCGCCGCTGTTCCATTCCTTTGTGAGAACGTCGGCTTCTTCGGGCGAAAGCTCGGCGATTTTTGGTCTTTTTGAGGTATGCTTATGAAGAATGATACGGTTTGAGGAAACAAAGTTATCTATATAGGGATCTGTAAAAACGTCAAGATCCAATTTGTCGAGGAATATGAGCGGCGGTTCCGAGCTGTCTGTCGTATCCTGCGAGGTCGGTGCCGATACCAAGCGTATCAGCGTTCTTTCCTCTCCGTTAAACAGAAGCCACGTCTCGCCGCGATCACCTGAAATATCAAGATCGAGGCGTAATGCAGCTGTTAGCTTTGACGCTGAGATATTTGCTTTTTCAAGTGCCGCGAGCGCGGCTTCGGACAGAGTATCAAGAGGTAGCATAGCTTCACCGTCCTTCTATAAATGTAATCGAAGTAATTCGGTATTCACATTGGAATAAAACTGTGGTATAATAATCGCAGTAGCCTTGCACGGCAAGCCTACGGGCTGTCGCCCGCCGTATGCTTACGCATACCTGCGAGCTTGACGGCTTCGCGAAAACGCCTGTGCAAGCACGCATTTTCGCATCATGGTATAATAAACGCAGCGATCTCGCCGACGCAAGCGCATGAGCTATCGTCGTGCGCACCTGACAACCTTGCGAATACGCGCTTAGTTACGCGCTTTCAATGCGCATAAAATAGGATGTGCCCGTGCAGATTTCGTCAAAGCATGGCGCATCGTGGAATGCACATATTATAGCGGATATAAAAATAATGTCAATGATTTTTAAGATTTTTTAATATTTTTGTAACTAACAACGAACGGCATCGGTAATTCGATGCCGGATTTGATGAAAGGAATATGAACATGGGATTAATCGACAGGCTTTTTCCGCCGAAAAATACAAACGGAAAGCGATTCAGAAAGAAGATGGCTGAGCATATAGCCGGCAAATCGCTGAAATGCGTAACCGAAAAGATCGATAATGCCGAGGAGGTGATCGGTCGCGACGGAATGATCGTTTTGCGCGACGGCGTGATAACCGTATATTCCGAGGAACGCATTTTATTCTCCGCGGATATTTACGAGCTTTCGGCGTGGGAGCTGCTGTCGCTTGAGGGCGTCGTCTTGACCGCGCCGGATCTGTCGCACGGCGGGGAAGAGCGTACTGTCATCTGTTACTACAAATATTGGCGAAAGCTTGAAAATTAATTGCTCCGCTTAGCGAGCTTTTTCACCTTACCGTAGAATTTGCGCATCTTCCATATGCGCGGAATACGCGACGGTTCCCTGAGCACGCGCCACAGCCACTCAAGCCCAAGCCTAATAAACAACTTCGGCGCGCGCTTGGTGTTGCCGGCGTAAACATCGAGCGAGCCGCCGAGTCCGAGAAATATCTTAACGTTCGGCATTTTTTCGCGGTTATCGTATATCCATTTTTCCTGCACATATTGACCCATGCACACGAATAGGATGCCTGCGCGACTTTTGTTTATCTCCGCGATCACGGTAAGATTTTCGTTGCCCTCGCGTGAAAAATATCCGTTGTGCGTGCCGGATATGATAAGCTCCGGGTATTTTTCCGACATTCTTGCGGCTGCTTTTTCCGCAACGCCGGGCTTACCGCCGAGGAAAAATACCCCTATGCCGTTTGCCGCAGCAAATCTCAAAAGATTTTCTCCGAGTTCTACGCCGGCAACTTTTTCTTTCAACGGATTTTTTAAGATCTTTGAAGCATTGATGACTCCGATACCATCGGGGATCATCAATTCAGCGGAATTAAGTATCGATCGGTAATTTTCGTCGGTCATAGCTCGGTCTGTTATTTCCGCGTTTGGCGTTACAACTGTTGTTTGACTGTCGCTTTTTGAAGCTACAGCAAGAAAATCAAGCGCTTCCGCCATGGTAACGTTACAGAAATTGAGGTCGCAAATGTTTAGTCTTTCCATATTTACAATCGGCTGATAGCCGTCCTTTTATAATTAAAATATGGCTGCCGCATCGGTGAATGTACGGATGAGGCAGCCGATTATTTTGTTTGATTATTCAGCGTTATCTTCGAGATACTTTACAACGTCGCCGACGGTAATGAAGGTGTGAAGCGCGTCGTCGGGAATTTCAACGCCGAAGCGTTCCTCGCAAAGCAGTACAAGATCTGCAAGCTCAAGAGAGTTGATGCCGAGATCGTTTTGAAGCGAGGATTCAAGCTTAATGTCCTCAGGTTTTACGTTGAGTTCTTCCTGAAGAATCGTTGAGATTTTTTCAAACATGGGAATATTCCTCCGAGAAATTAAAAATGTATTTATTGTTTGGTATTATAAACTGTCAGCTGAGCAGGAAACGCTTGATCTTTTTGGACGGATTCTTTTCAAATTCTTCGTGGCGCATTTCTACCACATTGATGTGCTTGTAAGGTGGAACGGTTTGGTTGACTGCCGCGATCGCGTCTGTGACGCGCTTGTGAATATCCTCGTCCGATACGCCCTTGAGAAGCTCGAAATCGGGATAATAGATAGCAACGATTGTTGTTTTGTTCGAATCGTCCGTGCGGGCAAGAACGACGCATTCCTTGATTTCGGGGATTTTGCCAAGGCGTTCTTCAAGTTCTTCGGGATATACGTTTTTGCCGTTGCTTGCTATTATAACGTTTTTCTTTCGGCCGGTGATCTTGAGGTAACCCTCTGAGTCAAGATAGCCGATATCTCCGGTCTTGAACCAGCCGTCCTCAGTGAAGGCATCTCTAGTTGCTGCGGGATCGTCGTAGTAACCCATGAATATATTTTCGCCGCGAACTTCTATCTCGCCTTCGCCGTTTTCGGAATTATCGTATCTGTTTATTCTGATATCACAACCGTATACGGCTTCTCCGACAGAATCAAATTTTACTCTGTCGGGACGGTTTACGGCAACGAGCGGCGAACATTCGGTGATTCCGTAGCCCTGAATGACCAAAATTCCGAATGTATAAAAATCTGCGACGATCTTAGGATCAAGCGGCGCTCCGCCTACGACGATACTGCGCAGATTTCCGCCGAATGCGGAAGTAATATCGGAGAACAGTTTTTTTCTGAGATCTATTCCGAGCTTGAGCATGGCGTTGCTCAATTTCATAGCGGCGCGAACCTTTTTCTCCATGCCTTTTGAGCGGATCGTATCCCAGATACGCTTGTGAACTGTCTCAAGGAAAAGAGGAACGAGTACGAGCGAGTTAGGCTTGAAATCCTTGAAATTCTTCGACGCGTAGCGGATACCTTCGCTTATATATATCGTAACGCCCTCGTTAGAGCCGGCGAGATGTCCGCAAGTAAGCTCAAATGTATGGTGTATCGGAAGAACGGAAACGAAAGTCGATTTGTAGTCATAGCTTGTGCATTGGCAGGAAGAATTTACAGCCGCCGTGAGATTGTTGTGGCTCAGCATAACAGCTTTGCTCGTGCCGGTCGTGCCTGAAGTAAAGAGCAGAGCGCACATTTTCTGCATATCGATCTCATGTTCGGTAAAGCGCTTATCACCAGCGGCAAGCGCCTCTTTACCGAGCGATAGCATCGCGTCATAAGAAATTACATTCGGATATTTTAGCTCATCGTCATTCGGAGCGATCGGAATGTAACATTTGATCGTGGGCATACGGTCGGCGATAGCGGCAAGCTTTCCGTTGAATGTACGCGAATAAACAATAGCGCAACATGACGCTCTTTCGACAAACGCCACGATCGTATCGATATCAAGCTCTTTGTCAAGCGGGACGGCGACGCTGCCACTGTTTGTAGCGGCTAAAAAAGCCTCGACCCAATGAGGATGAGTCTCGCCGATTATCGCTATACGTCCGCCCATTATGTCTTTGCAGGCAAGGGCGGTACCGAAAGCGTTAACGGAATCGAGGCGGTCCTGATAAGACGTCGTTTTGACCTCGCCGTTTTCTTTGTAGATATACTGAGTTTTATCACCGTAATCGGCTGCGGTGCGTTCAACAAGATCGCGCAAGTTAGCGATCGTTCTCGAAGGAACTGCACCTTTTAGAGTGTTAAAGCTTTTCAAAATATATTCACCTTTACATAATAAGATACAGTAATTATACCCTACGAGCCAAATTATGTCAAGTAAAAAGGCAGGAAAATTGCGCACTTTCGGGAAATTGTGCAAAATCCGAACGCCGCTCGTATTTGTAACGCGCGCATGGCGCTCAGCATATATTAGTCTTAGCAGAAATTCTAATTGCCGTGAGGCAAGATCGGGGGCAACAGATGAAGTCGGATTTTTTGAAATTTGAAGCGTGCGAAGCGCATGGGGATTCGCGATTCGCCGGTGCAAATACATCGCGCGGATTTGTATCGGAATATCCGAAGCTATATAATGAAGAAAGGGCGGAACGCGTATACATAATCAAAGGCAGCTCGGGATCGGGAAAGAGCAGTAAGATGCGTGATATTGCAAATTACGCCGAGGAAAAAGGACTGACGTGCGAATACTGTTATTGCGGCTCCGATCCGAGATCGCTTGACGCGGTTGTGATAAAAGGAGAGGGAAGGTCGGTGATATTACTTGACGGTACTGCGCCTCATGCGGTCGAGGCGAAGTATCCGGCTGTGAGATCGGAAATAATTGATTTCGGCAGATTCTTGTCTGAAGAAAAGCTGAAGCCTTACGAAAAGGAAATCATAGCTTGCAGTGCAGAAAAAGCAAAAGCATATCAAAGGTTATACAAATGTTTAAAATGGACGGATTTGGCAAGTGCCGAAATAAAAAATCTGATTTTCGACGCATATAAAGAAGAAAAGGCAATTGCCGCTATCGGAAGAATAATAGGAAAAACTGAGAGTGGCGGCTCGACCGAACGATTTGCTCACGGCATTACGATGCGCGGCTGTGCATACTATGAGCCGTATGGCGTTAGCGGTTACACTAAATATGTGCTACGCGGCGGATTCGACGAAAAGATCATATTTATGAATACGGTGAAAGGCTTTTGCCGAAAACACGGCGCTGAAAATATGGTATGCGTTTCTCCCTTAAATACTGTTGACGCATTTGACGTAATATTGCCGTCGCGCAGGGTGATGTTCAGTGCAGTGGAAGATAGCAAAGCTTGCGTCGAAAGTACGGTCATAAATATGTCGCGGTTTTTCGATAAAGATACCATGGCAAGATCGCGATGCGGGGTGCGCTTTTTGGAAAAATTACGCGACAGTATATTCTCGGAAGCGATGACAGAGCTGTCAGTCGCCGCCCGATATCACTTTAGGCTTGAGGAAATATACGGTGCGGCTATGAATTTCGATCTTCTGAATGAATATATCTTTGGACTTCGCGAGACGGTGGTTTCACGCCTGCTGTGAATTTGTGCATTCGCCTAAATAGCTGTCGAGTATTTCCGCCGCGGAAATAACAAATTTTACGCAGGGGCGAGAGGTGTAAAATGTTGAGTCACGCGGCGGACTGAATGGCGAGTCATCCGGCTTGAGATCTTTCAGAAGTTCGCGGCAGATGATAGTGCCGTGTTTTTCCTTGAATTTTGCGGCAAGCTTTTGTACTTTTTCGTAATGTCGCGATTTTATTTCGCTGTTGTTAGGTTCGGTGTACCCCTCAAGAGCTCCGAGCACCATGAATATCGCGCTGCAGGTGCCGCACACTTCTCTCATTCTTCCCATGCCGCCACCGAAGGATGATGATATCTTTAATGCCTGCTTTTCATCCATATCCATAATATCGGCGAATGCCGCGAATACCGATTGAGCGCAATTATAGCCGCTGAGAAACAGCTTTTCCGCTTTATTTGCATGATCCATTGATAAATGAGTCCTTTCTTTTTAGAAAAATCAAATTTTTTTATTGAAAAGACTTGATTTTTTTCTTGAGATGTGATATAATAACGGAGCTTCGGAGGCATAGCTCAGCTGGTTAGAGTGCTTGCTTGACATGCAAGAGGTCACTGGTTCGATTCCAGTTGTCTCCACCAATCCCACGCCGTATGGCGCGGGATTTTTTATTTCTTTGTTATTATCTTGTCGATCGCATTTACATACGAGTAATACTGTGTCAGCTCGTCGGGGATGCTTGAGCTCTTTACGGTTTGGCTGTTGACGTAAAGATATGTCTTTTTTTGCCCGATCGGTATCATTATGTGTGCGCCGTCGATTGCCGAAAACAGTTCGGAAATATCATCGTTAGCTATATTTGAAGCCGAACGCAGTGCCTTTGCCAGTTTCTCGCTCGCGTAATTAAACGGATTTTTTCCGAAAATGTTTTCTTTAACAAATTCGTCATTGGAGAGAATATCTAAATACTCCGATATATATTCGGTGTCAATTGCGCCGACGAAAAAATCGTGTCTGTTCGCCATTACAGCGGCACTTTGCGTTAGTGTGCTTGCAGATTCGGATATTGTAAGCGTCAGTCCTAACTCTGCGAGTATCGATCGTGCTTCTTCGAGCGCGGCGTGAATATACGCATCATTATGATATTGCGCCGTTAGCAATATTTCATATTCAAGTCTGCCTCCGCTTGCGGCAACCGTGAATTTGCCGATCTCATCGTCAAACGCATAGCCCGCTTCGGAGATAAGCTTTTGTATTTCGGCTACGGCTTCGTTGCGACTTTTCGCATATGACGCGCTTTTGTAATACGCTGTATTGATCGGCGCTGAATTTCCTCGGAAATAATCGGAGCCTTCCGCTGCCGAGAGAGAATACGAAAATAATACGCAAAAGGCCTCGCGAAGGCGGTCGCCATATACGCTATCTTGATCGTAAACCGATACTCTGTCGGCGTTTATTCCGATATATGTCAGCTCGCGCGATGCAATTTCGGTGCAAATATAATTTTTTTGATCGTCCGGCTTATCTTCGGATAATACAATATCAATGCTTGACGCATTTTCGTCTGTTGCAAGCGCTGTATTAACGAGCTGAATACTATTTACATACGACTTTCCGCTGTAATAGCCTTCAAAGGAATTTAGATACGTTATTCCGTCTGCACGTGAGGTGAAATAATATGCGCCGCCGGCGGGAGCGATTATTTCTTTTTCGACTATCTCGGTTATATTTCCACGCGAAAAACCGAAGCTGTTTGCAGCATAATCATACATACTGCTGTTGCCGTAAAGCTCGAGCGGCGCGATGTATATATCTAAAATTGCGTCAAGATCGCTTTTTTCGGCGCCGTATACCGCTATTGTGATGGTTAGATCGTCGACGCGATTGATTCCTGAAATTGCGGTGACTTTTTCGGAGTGGCAGTAGAGTGTATCTATAAGAAATTCCTCCGCAATCTGCTTTGCTTGGGGGAGAAAGTAGTCTGAAAGCGACGGGCTTCCGGTAAATGATACGGCAAAGCTTTTGAAGTCGCCGTCATAAAGCTCGGCGATTGCCGGTATCAGATCGTTTTCGGAGATATCGGCATTGCCTGCGAAAATTCCGAGTAAAAGCGATTCGGGATTTTCTGCGCTGTATATGCTCTCGAATTTGTCTCTGCCGAGCGCATCGTATAGCCTGCGATATTCATCAAGCTCGCGCGTCAACGTCGGGATGATCAGATCTGCAGTGATTTTTTGTTGCAGTTCGGTGTTTTCATCGATTTTCGCGAGCGCATCGGCGACGTCCTGCTCCGTGATCTTGCTCGCGTCAGCGTTGTTTGCGCGATATTCGCGAAGCCCCACAATGTCTGCGTTTTTTGCTCTCAGCGTACCGGTATAGCTCTTGTCGCAGATCACGTAATAGGTGAAGATCAGGTCGTCTGCAGTTATGCTTCCGGCACTGCATTTCAAATCGTCACGTAGCTTGATTGTATATGTGGTTATATCGGCTTCGCCGTCATAGCTGTACGTGACATCGGCAGGGGCAGTGTACTTATACGTATTTCCGTTAAAGCTTTCGGAATAATTGCCGGTTAAAACGTAATTTCCGCTTCTTGTCATATTTGAAAGCGAAATATGAGTCAACGACAAAGCTCCGCGTGCGCTGTCGTCAATGCAAAACGGATTTATAACGGCGGAAGACGTATATGCGATCTTCAGTGGATGCTTACCGCGTTTTTGTGCGAATAATGGCACCAGACAAACAGCGCCGGTGAGTATGGCAAGCGATAGGAATAGGGCAACGCGTCTTTGGATCACGCTCCAATTTGATATGCGCTCTTTTATTATTGATGTTAATTTCAATATGATCACCATAATACATTTTTGAATATTTTACCATATTTATCGATTATTTTCAATAGTATTGTGATTTTTGCTTTAGGTGTTCTGAAAATGAAAAAGCTTCAAGCCATGCGACTTGAAGCTTTTTTTATTTTCTGCAAAGCTTATTCAAAATTTCTGTCATGACGATCATTAAAGCTATGAACAAAAGCATATAGATCGGATAAAATGATATGCTTACTTTTTCTGCGATAACGCCGAAAAACAGCGGCATCAATGTACTTCCCACATATCCCGATGCCATTTGCACTCCTATTATGGCTTGAGATCTCTGCGCGCCGAAGCAGGTTGGCGTTGAGTGGATTATAGACGGGTATATCGGCGCCGCACCGAGACCTATAAGAGCAAGCGCGATCATAGATGGATAAACGCTCGAAAGCGGTAAGATCAAAACTGATATTCCGAGAAGCATGATTGCAGAGCCGAGACGGATCAGGCGTTTATCGCCTAGCCTGTCGGAAATAAATCCGCAGATAAGTCTGCCGACGGTTATTCCTATGTAAAAAAGCGAAGCGCAGGACGTAGCAAATTCGGCGTCGGCGTTACGGTTGGCAACGAGATAGCTACTTGCCCAAAGTCCCGCCGTCGATTCAAACGCGCAATAACCAAAGAAGGCGAGAAAGATAGATTTTACGCCGCGGATGCGAAGAATCGAAGTGAATGAAAGGGAATCGGTGGCTTCGCTTGCCTCGCCTTGATCGGAATTTTTCTTCCAGAGGGGAAGTGTAGAAAACAAAAGCAAGGAAAGCACGATCTGGATAGCGGCAACAGTGCCGTATCCGGTCCGCCAAGAATGTGTCAGACCGATAGCTTGCCCCATTATAACAGGGCCGACGCTTGCGCCTATTCCCCAAAAGCAATGAAGCCAACTCATATGCCGGGCTTTGTAATGCAGGGCGACGTAATTATTGAGCGCGGCGTCTACAGAGCCGGCGCCGAGTCCGTATGGGACGGCGAACAGTATTATCATTAAAAAAGATCGGGAAACGGCAAAGCCGACGAGAGCGACGGCGGTCATTGCAACGCTGATCGCTGTGACAAGACCTACGCCGAGCCGCTTTACAACGCGATCGGAAGCGAGGCTTGAGACGATAGTAGAAGCGGATATCAGCATGGAAATTATTCCGGCATATGAAAGCGATGCCGAAAGCTCAGGTGCCATTTCCGGCCACGCTGAACCAAGGAGCGCGTCCGGTAATCCTAAACTGATAAATGCTATATATATTATTACGAGCAAAAATGAAAACATTGAGATATCCCCCGATGTAATTATAGATCGTGGGTATTATACTATAATTTGATTACTTTTGCAAGAGATTTTTCGAGGTCAAAATGATGCTCCGTAGCTGTTTGTAAGCGGATCTCGGAATATTTCAAGTCGCGGAGTTCGGAAAGTGAAAGCTATGAATAATGACAGCATTAAGAGCATGGCAAAGATTGCAGGATATTTTGTTATGCGGAAGATCTGGTTTTCAAACAGGTATACTTCGAGCGCGTAAGTCGAAAAAGCAGCGACAAAAAATATTGCAATATTGAACCATGCGGGCGAGGTGCCTATCGTTCCGTTATATGTGCAAAATAATACCGGTATCGCTGTTAGACCGAATAGTATTCCGACGCACTGAATCCACCAAAAATCGCTTCGGCAGGTAAATGCGCGTGATTCTACGATTGCAAAAAAGAACATAGGCATGAACAGTAGCTTCATATGCTCCCATATTGATTCATTTACTCCTGAGAATATTGCCGCGATCGGCGAATTTCCCGACCATTCATATGCGAAATGCAGAAGTGTGCCGGCAAGCGCGACAAAGGCAAACCCGACCATTGACCAAGACCTGAATGAATTTTTCACGTAAAGCTCCGTATTTTGCGTTTCTGATAGTATATTCGTGTATTTGCCGAAGTATTCACGCGCGATAGTTGGGGCGGCGACAGAGAGCTTTCTCATTTGTTAGGTACACTGTGATGCCAAAACAGCCCCGACATTATTGTCGAGACTGTTTGCTCTGCAGAACGTCAGTGCGGGCAGGCGGCGTATGGAATGCGAGTTTTTATATTAACTTTTTAACCGCTTCACCGTATACTTTGTGGAATAGTATTTTCGGTTTGTTAAACGTATCTCCTTAAGTGTTGCGATAATCGGAGTACGGCTTCCAGCCGCTTTTGAGACAAATTTCATCCATACGCGCATCCATTCTGAAAACCGTGCGAATGATCGATGCCAGAATTGTTAGACCGATCGTGGCAAGCCATGTCAAACAATATGTAAAGCCTACGTAAACAAACGGCATTTCTCCATCATCAAAGCCGAACATTGCCCAAACGAGGGCAAACGGTAATGCAAAAGCGACTATCTTTCTGATCGTTCGAACTATAAAAAGCAGTAATTGGGCAAGCTCAAAAAGCAAGTCAAGGAATACGGCACAATGAAACGGAATATAGATAGCTTTTTGAAAATCGACCGAGGGCAAGCGAAGAAAATAGTTACGGAAAGAGATTGAATTACGGTCTGCGGTATTGAAAAATTCACAAAAGAATGATATAATAATTCAGCACATAGGAATTGATAATTCTTTTGTGCGGTTTTGAGCCGAGAAAGGGGGCATTATTTTGAAGAAATCATTTTCGTTGATTTTAGTAACCGTAC
>CAYXNQ010000026.1:0-13308 GCA_964466545.1 uncultured Lachnospiraceae bacterium
GTCAGTGGACGGATTTCTACCCGAACTGCGATTTTCCGGAAGCGATGCTCAACTCGTCGTTTGACTGGAACGGAGCGCGCGAGCCGTACATACTCGCGACCGAGAACGACGTTCTCAACGGTATCGGCATGCTGTTTATGAAGCTGCTTACAAATCGCGCACAAATCTTCGCAGACGTCCGCACATACTGGAGTCCCGACGCGGTCAAGCGCGTCACGGGCTACGAGCTTGAGGGCAAAGCAAAGGACGCAGGCGGATTTATCCACCTCATCAACTCTGGCGCAGCCTGCCTCGACGCAAACGGCGCAGCCGACGGCGAGATGAAGCAGTGGTTCGACGTTACCGATAAAGATATCGACGGTATACTCGCTAACACCACCTGGAACTACGCCGATCTCGGATACTTCCGCGGCGGCGGATATTCCTCTCGCTTTGTAACGAAAGCAGAGATGCCCGCAACTATGATCCGTCTCAATCTCGTAGACGGTCTCGGTCCCATGCTTCAGATCGCAGAGGGTTGGACAGTTGCGTTGCCCGACGAAGTGACGGACGCACTCTGGAAACGCACGGACTACACTTGGCCCTGCACATGGTTTGCTCCCAGAACGACAGGAACAGGCGCTTTCAAGAGCGCGTATGACGTAATGAACAATTGGGGAGCAAATCACGGCGCTATCAGCTACGGTCACATCGGCGCAGATCTTATAACAATGGCGTCAATGCTCCGCATCCCCGTTGCAATGCATAACGTGCCCGAAGATAAAATCTTCCGTCCTGCCGCTTGGAACGCTTTCGGAATGGATAAAGAAGGCGCAGATTATCGCGCTTGTGCTAATTACGGTCCTTTCTACAAAAAATAAAATCATTATACAATATTTTAATTATTAAGAGGTATTAAATATGGAATTTAAGACATTTCCCCGCACCGTTGTCGGTGGAGTATCCCTCCCCCGTATGCTTATGGGTACAAACTGGATGGCAGGCTGGAGCCACACCTCCGACGCGGCTGACCGCATGATCAAGGAAAAGCACAGCTCCACAGCAACACTCGTTCCCATGATGGAAGAATTTGTAGTAAACGGCGTTGACGCTATCATGGGTCTGTTCGATCAGACACCTCACGTTGTTAACTCCATTTATGAGACTCGCGAAAAGCTCGGTCATGATATCATTATGATCGATACCCCCATTCTCAATATGGACGACAACGCAACTGCCCGTCAGGAAGCTCGTCAGATGATCCGCAGAAGCCGTGAGCTCGGCGCTACATTCTGCCTCATTCACCACTCCTCCGCAGAGCAGCTCGTAAACAAGAACACTCGCACACTTGACCGCCTCCCCGATTATCTTGCGATGATCCGCGAAGAAGGTCTTATCCCCGGTCTGTCCGCTCATATGCCTGAGCTTATCACATATTCCGATGATAACGAATATGACGTTGAGACATACATCCAGCTTTACAACTGCCTCGGATTTCTCATGCAGGTCGAGGTCGAGACCGTAAACCAGATCATTCACGCAGCTAAGCACCCCGTTATGACGATCAAGCCGATGGCTGCCGGCCGTACAACTCCTTTCGTAGGACTTAACTTCTCTTGGGCAACTCTCCGTGACTGCGATATGGTCACTGTCGGCTGCTACAATGAACGCGAGGTTGCAGAGGATATTGAGATCTCCCGCGCAGCTCTCGAAAGACGTGCCGTTAACCTTGTTAAGCGCGATTCGCCTAATCGCAATCAGGCTGCATTCGGCAAGAGATAAGTATTATAATTACTACGTAAAAAGCTCCCGTGCGTATCCCTATACGCACGGGAGCTTTTGTTTTTACGTTCGTCTGCTGTTATCCGACAAGCGCCATATAGCTCCGTTAAAGCTTTATTTCGCGCATTTCGCCTATACTCCTAACGGGATTTAATTATCGTCGGCTATAAAACGAGCGTATTTCTTTGCAACGGCGATCAGGCAGATAGCGCCAATTAGCGACAGCACGACCCACAAAAATACAGTCCCGCTCCAACCGACTTTCTCCGATATCGCGGGAAAAGCATACATTGATACAGCCGCACCGACGTATGTAAGCGAATTTGTGATTCCGCTTGTCGTTGAAGTCTTTCCGTATCTCGAATATCTGCCGGTAAGACACGAGACCAGCATAAAATTCGCCGCCTGCATTGTAGAGCATACGATTGCCGCAAGTATCAGGCACGTAATGCGCCCTACCGCGCTTTCGGAACCGATAAAGAAAAGAATTGCCGCGGACAGCACGAAAGATATCGCAAAAATAATGATAGATCCGTTGACCTCGTTATTAAACAGCTTAGTTTTATGAAGCACAGTAATAGAGCAAAGGCTGATTATTGCAAATATCGGAAGCGAGACCGACAAAAGCACGGACTCCGCTGCATCTCTGCCGAATGCCTCGCTGTAAAGCGTCGGAAGCCACGATTCGATACCGTCGCGCAATATTCCTACGATCATGATGCTCACAAGCGTAGCCGGCAAGCCGGACTTCAGAACAAGAGAAATATATTTATGCTCACCTTCAGCTGTGCAATCGCACTTGTGCAAGCTCGGATACGGTATCTCAAAGTAATTTTTAGCAAAGATCACGCGATGCATGGCAAAGGCAAACTCGGTCATTGCGATCATACCTACAACAAATGCTGTACAGAACACCGTTTTATACGAAAACGTCTGAAGACATATCGGAACGTATATATACAGTAATATTGATGAAACATGCGCCGCAACGGTAACGCACATATTTGCCCTAACGAACCGCTCATGCTCCAAATTATCCGAAAGTATGCGAACAATAGGCGGCCAGAGCATCGCCTGGGCAAAACCGTTAAGTCCCCATATCAGTATCATAAGACACGCGGAAGAAACAAGCGCCATCATCAAATTGGATAGCGCGGTAACGCAAAGTCCGACAAGAATTATATGCGACGGATTGAATCTGTCGCCGAGATATCCGCTAACGAGCTGACCGAGACCGCAAAAAACAAAAAGCGCCATGCCGATATATCCGGCTACCTGTTTTGTTATCACTCCGTCCTCGATCATTCCTGCCATGACCGCAGAAAAATCCTTTCTGCAAAAATAGCTGACAAAATATGCAAGCGAACATATCGCGACGATCTTACCGCCGGAATAGTTTGATGTTTTATTCAAGAATATCACCCCCGAACCAGTCTATTATAGCTATCGCCCAAGCGAAAGTCAATAGATCGACAGTATTTTCGGACGCCCGCAAAGCCGCTTGCTCGCCAAACGTCCGAAAATTACCGTATTCACTTTAGAAAATTAATCGATTAAAAGCTCCGGATCGCCGTCGAACAGCATCTTTACCCTTGCAAGCTCGACGCTTCCGTCTTCGCCCGGTAAACCAAGCTTATCTGCAATTGCGCGCACCACATATTCGGGATTAAGGTAATCGCTCCCCTCGGCGGCGGAATCGACAAGCATCACAACCGTGCGACCGTCGTGCTCAAGCTTCAAATTATGCATCAGCGCCGTGATATCACATTCACGCTCGCCGCTTTTCGATTTCTTTATAATCATCAGCGGCTCGGAAAACAGCTGCCTGATCTTATCTGCCGCAAGCTCGGCGCTGTCACTGCAGGAATCTCCGAGGCTGAGCGTAATGCGGTTGCGATATCTTTTTATCGTTCCGAATTTTACCTTGGCGGTCTCACATGAAACTATTTCGATTCCCGGCGGGAGTAAGCCTGAAAGACGGCTTACGATCTCGCTGTCCGATATTTCCGCCGTAAGCTTTATCTCCATAAGCTCGCTATCTCCGCCGACGCCGACGGAAAGCGGTGCGGCAAACACGAGCTTCGGATGCGGATTAAATCCGCCCGAATACCAAATCGGTATACGGCTGCGCACGAGCGCACGGCTCATCGCGCGGACGAGATCAAGGTGACCTATGTAAAGCGCGTCGCCGCGCTTTTTATATGTGATATGCACAGTTCGGATTGCGGGAGCTAAGAATGCACCTCTGCCCTCACGCGTATTTTCGCGCTTTTCTCCCTTTCCCGCAAGATCGATATCCATTCTGTCCGATTTTAACATTATCGGGTCGCTTGCGCTGACTACCTTAGCAGATCTATCATTGATCTTGCGTGAACCGGCGCAATAGATTCCGCAACCGAATTTATGCGCTCCGCAGGCAGAGCATTTATCTACGCATGACGGAGTGGTGATCGCCTCGCGTGCACGGTGACGCTCCGCGAGCAAAAATTCGCGATCTACGCCGGTCTTGATCATATCCCACGGCAATATCTCGTCTTCGCCGAATTCACGGTTGGCGTAAAACTCCGGCGAGACGCCGCTCGTTTCAAATGCCTGTCTCCATTTTTCGAGATTAAAATATTCTTCCCATGCGTCAAAAACACAGCCCGATCTATACGCCTCGTATATCGCCGAGCCGAGTCTGCGATCGCCTCTCGCAAATACCGCTTCGATAAACGACGTTCCCGAATCGTGATAATTGTATCTTATTTTTCGAAAAGGCGCGACCGCCTTCAAAAGGAGCTGTTGTTTTCTTGCAAGCTCCTCGCCCGTATCCTGACCTTCCCACTGAAACGGAGTTCCCGGCTTGGGAATAAAGCACGCAACGCTGAGCGTGACTTGCGGAGACGCTTTTTTATTTCTATTCGGATTTTTGTAGTATTCTTCGATAACATTGCGGGCGACATCGACTATGCCCAGCACATCCTCGTCCGTTTCTCCCGGCAAGCCGATCATAAAATACAGCTTGACCTGAGTTTTTCCGGCGGCGAATGCGATCGCGGCTGCGTGAAGTATCTCCTCCTCAGTCACGTTTTTGTTGATCACGTCACGCATACGCTGAGTTCCCGCTTCAGGCGCGAAGGTAAGCGTACTCGTTCTGACAGAAGCGACGCGCTCCATAAGCTCCGGCGTGAAGCTGTCCGCACGAAGCGACGGCAGCGAAAGACTTACACCGTTATCCTCGGTCCAATCAAGCAATTTTTCCGTCAGCTTTCCGATGTCCGAATAGTCGCTTATCGACAGCGACGAGAGAGATATTTCATCGTATCCGGTATTATCATATATTTCACGCGCAAGCTCGCACAAATGCTCGGTCGATTTTTCTCTAACCGGTCTGTTGGTAAATCCCGCCTGGCAGAATCGGCATCCGCGCACGCAACCTCTATACACCTCAAGCGTTATCCTGTCATGAACGGTCTCGATATACGGAAGGACGGGCGCGGTTGGAACGTATGCCGAATCAAGCTCACGCACGAATCTCTTGGTGACCGTCCGCGGCACGTCCGGATACTTCGGCGAAAAATCGGCGATAGTACCGTCCGCGGCATATGCGACATTATACATCGACGGAACGTAAAATCCGTCAAGCTTTGACACGGCGCGTAAAAACGCCTCCCGCGAAAAATTCCCGTCGGCTTTCATATCAATATAGAGACGCGCCAGCTCTGGCAGAGCTTCTTCGCCCTCGCCGATAGAGAAAACATCCACAAAATCCGCCATCGGTTCGGGATTGTACGCGCAGGGACCGCCCGCCAAAATGATCGGAGACGAATCGTTTCTCTCCGCGGCTCTGACCGGAATACCGGCGAGATCGAGCATATTCAGCACGTTAGTATAACACATCTCATACTGAAGCGTAAACGCGACAATATCAAAATCGCCGACCGGATCGCCTGAATCCAGCGTAAAAAGCGGGATATTGCGCGCCCGCATTTTTTCTTCCATATCGGGCCACGGCGCGTAGACCCGCTCGCACCAGACATCGTTCATCTCGTTGAACACGCCGGTGAGTATTCTCATTCCGAGATTTGACATTCCGATCTCATAGGTATCAGGGAAACAGAATGCCACTCGCAAAGAAATATCGGCGAGATTTTTCACGACCGAATTTTGCTCTCCGCCCGTATATCTTCCGGGCTTCGTCACTTCGCCGATAAAGGATCTTATATCTTCACGCATTTTCAAAAACCTTTCAAATTTCAAAAATCAAGGGCGGCATGGCAAGCCGCCCTTGTCGGTATACGTTTACGAAACAAACAGCTTAGAGGTCAACAGCATCGGCAACAGCCAAATAAATTGATATGCCGCGATGTAGATCGAAAGCAAGCCCGCGATATTACCGCTCATCGCTATAATGAAGATAAGCGCCGCCGAAAGAAGCATCGAAAGCACCGCCAGCACGATATTCGTGCGTCTGACACCGTGTACTTTTTCGCAAAGATTGAGCGTGCGAAGCAAAAACTTCGGAGAACCGCGCGAAACGATTCCGCTGTCAACATTTTCAAGCACATCTGGGATCTTATCTGTCGGCGAATATCTGAGGACCTTCAGCGGAACCTCGTAGTCACCGAGTCTTGCGGCAACCATTTTGTCCGAAATATTCGGATCGAAAGTATTTATGCAAAGTCCCATGCCGTTGTATTCAAGATCGGAGAGCGCATATTCAAAGTCGGGATCGAGAAGATATCTCACATACATCTTAGCGGCAAGCATACCGTCGATAAACATATACATTATGCTTATCTCCTCGCTTGCGTACTGATCCTCGTCGAGAACGTCGTCGGGAATCGAGTAATCAAGTCCCGCAAGAGTAGCGGAATCACCGAACATTATGCGCCTGTCATCGACTACACAATCCAGATATCCGTCGCCGCATCTTTTGATCTTGATGCTGTCGGAATGACCGATATCAGCCGTCGCAACCTCAAACACCTCGGAAAGAGGGCCTTTCGTATGCGAGAATACGCTTGCGGCGTAGTACAGCACGCGATCTATTCTGTAGTTGTGATATATTCTGATATTCTGGACCTTAACGTCCTTCGGCGAAAATAGGTCCTTATCCTCAAACTGCACAGCGGAAGCGTCGCTGTATTCGTCATATGCACCCTCGCCGATGATAGCGGAATCCATAGCGAACGCGGTCTTTGCTGCCTGCAAGAACGGATATGAATACGTTATCGCAATCGAAATCGGCATTGCGGCAAGCAAGGTGATATACGCGGCATTGAGAGATGTGGCCGTATTCGCTCCCTTAAGATTTACATAGACAGCGATCAGAACGGACATTACCACCGCTACCGCGAGCGTGATACCGACGGCAAGAGCGGCTGTAGGAGAATCCTCATACGTTCTTGCAAAATAACCCGAAATGAAATCTGCGCGGTCGATCTTTACGGAGTCGGATTCTTCATCTTCACTCGAAATGCGAGTTACGGCGAATTTCGGTCGTTTTGAAGCAACGATATTAAAGCTGTATATTTCACGCTTTATATTGATATACGAATAGAGCAGTGTAACAACTACCGACAGCGCCACGGGGAAATTATACATTTTCGGTTCAACGTTCACTTCAACATTGAACATAGCCGCGACGGAAAATCCGATGGCAAACAGCACGAGTGCCGCGGATATGCTTTCGGGCGTCGGGCGGAACGTGAACAAACGCTTGATTCCGTAAATGATCTGCTCGTACGCAACAGCGGCGCAAAGGAGCAAAAGCTGGAGACTACCCATTATATATACTTGCGGGTAGACCGCCGGATCAAATACACCGGCAAACTGTATTCCGAGAAGCGTCAGATTCTCATAGAAGCAAAGCACAAGCGCAAGCGCGATCGCGAGACAAAGCTTGATTATAAGCGACCGCTTAGTATATGTATACGCCTCCGCAATCTTACCGGTTTGGTTCCTTGCGGTGTATTCGTATTCATATTCCTGGCGTTTTTTCTTTTTGCTCTCGGCGTCAAGCTCTCGCTTGAGCTGCTCGGCAGCCTTCGGTCCCATCGTTTTGCTTAATTCTTCTTCAAGTCCGAACGCAAGCATAAGATTAAGATCCGTCTTGTCTATAGTCGCCGTATTTCCGTCGGTAGAAGGTGCGGTCGGCTCGTCGTTGTCCGGTTCGGCAGTCTCGATAGCTTCGGCCTCTTCGGAAGCTTTCGGAGCTTCGGATTCTTCGGCGATCTCAGGGGACGCGATTTCTATGTCTTCGTCAGAATCATCAAGCTCCGGCACTGGAGTGTAGTATCTCCGCGGTGACGACGAGGGAGCGCCTTCAAGCAACTTTTGCAGCTCCTCAAGCGTGGGCGCCGTATTCTTTTTTGATTCTTCCGGTTTTATCTCATCATTATTTTCAGAAACGACAGCTTCCGCCTCGGTATCTGTATTTTCAACTTTGATTTCTTCCGTGATAGCAGGCTCTACCGACGTATCGCTCGCGACATCTTCGACAATATCCTCGGAAGCTTGCTCAGGCTGCGCATCTGCGATCTCGGTAACGGTTTCATCAACAGCAGATTCGGTATCGGGAACTAAATCTTCCTCTTCAACCGGAACATTTTCGACCAAATCGAAATCGTCAACATCTTCGGCTGTCGCATCGTCAGTCTCCGCAGACTTTGCAACGTCCGACTGCATTTCCGTATCTTCAGGCTCGCTTTGATTATACGCGCGTTTAAGCCGAGCTAAAAGGCTTTCTTTTTTCTTGGGCTCCTCCGCAGGCGGCTCCGGCGCGGGAGCTGAGCTTTCCGCGTCATCGTCCGCATCTGCATATTGCGGCAGGTAATTGCGCAACAGCTCGTTCACGTCAAGCTCGCTGTCCGCCGTATTCTCGTTCGGGTCGAAATCAAGCTTCGCATTATTTTCCGGCTTGACTTCTTCACTTGAAGCAGAGCTTGTTTCCGCTCTGAGAATATCAGAGCTGCGGCGATTCAGACGCGAAAGCAGATCGTCAGCGGTCGGCTTTCCGATATTATCTGAATTCTTATTGTTTTCCATATCAGCTTTTCCTTCCGTAAATTTGTACCGCCGAATTACCCGCGCTGTATTCTCGCCGCGTGGCTGAGAATGATGGCAGCGGCAGCCGATACGTTCAGCGAATTGACCTTACCGTACATCGGAATAGACACGATAAAGTCGCTTTTTTCCTTTATCAATCTGCCGACTCCGTTGCCCTCGCTTCCGAGAACGATCGCGGCAGGCACCTTGAAATCCGTTTCATAATACGGAGCGCCGCCGGCTTCCGCGGCAAATATCCATATACCCATTTTTTTCAGTTCGTCGATCGCGGACGCGATATTGGCGACCTTGGCTATCGGCAAATGAGCCACAGCTCCCGCCGAAGCCTTTGAGACCGTTCCCGTTAAGGTAGCCGAGCGTCTTTTCGGAATTATAAGTCCGTCCGCTCCGACGCATTCCGCAGTTCTGATTATCGCGCCGAGATTATACGGATCCTCGATCTCGTCAGCGATAACGATAAGCGGGAGCTTATCCTTCGCCTTCGCCGCCGCGACTATTTCCTCGATAGACGAATACTCCTTTTCGGCGGCATAAGCGACTATTCCCTGATGGGATGCGCCGCCTGTAACGTCGTCAAGCTTAGCGGACTCGACCTCTATAACGGGAATCGCGGCTTCGATAGCCATAGCGACGAGGACCGTTATGGATCCCTCTCGCTCTCCGCGCTTTACAAATATTTTATCAACAGCTCGTCCGGAGCGCAACAGCTCGCGAACGGCGTTTCTTCCGTAGATCACATTTTCCGGAATCTCGCGAGCCGGAGCGTTAACTCTGCTGTGCGGAGCTTTGCGTCCCCCACGGTTACCCGTATTATTATAATTATTTTTCATATATCAACTTTCATTTTGCGCGTTATACCCTGCGCGACGGCATAATGATACAATTATTCATATGTATTATAGCACAAAACGACGGCTTTGTATATATTATTTTTAATTTTTCCGAATTTTTTCACCTTAGAACAAAAAACAACGGACGCGGCAATGCCGTATCCGTTGCATTTTTCTTTATTCAGATCGCCCGACCGCGATTACTGCTGCTTCATTGCAGCAAAGCACTCGCTGCAGTATACGGGTCTGTCGCTTGTCGGCTGGAACGGAACCTTTGCGGGACCGCCGCAGTTAGCGCATGTTGTTACGAACATTTCCTTCTTAGGTCTTGTTACGTCCTTGCGTGCATCGCGGCAAGCCTTGCATCTCTGCGGCTCGTTCTGGAATCCTTTTTCTGCATAGAATGCCTGTTCACCTGCTGTGAATACGAAATCCTGTCCGCAATCTTTGCACTTCAATGTTTTGTCCTGGTACATGGTTTTACCTCGCTTAAATAAATGGATAAAAATATTTTAGCCCTAGACGGATTTCAACCGTCACCTTTGTAAACAACGCTCTGTAATTAAGCTATTGGGGCAGATAAACAAATATATCAAACATCAAGCTCGCGTTTGAGCTTGGCTTTTATACGGCATATTGCGTTGTGAACGCTTTTAACATCGCGATTCATCGACGCTGCAATTTCGCGCGGCTTCTGACCTGCCGCATATCTATAAAACACTTCTTTTTCATAACGGGAGAGAGCTTCGTCTCCGAAAGCGCTCAGCGAACCGATATTGCCGACGCCGTTTTGCACGGACATATTTCCGTGAATTTGTTCATCAGTAATGCCCGCCTTAGCACGCTTAGAGCGTCTTACAGACGAGGCGATCTTTCTGATCGAGGAGATCAAATGATTTCTGATACAGATTTTGGCAAACAGCCCGAAGCTAATGTCATATTTTTCGCAGTTATACGTCATCGCGGCACGGTAAAGAGCCAATCGCGCGTCCTGCCTAAGCTCCTCGGTCTCAGCCGAACTGACCTCAGGCGGCAGAGAAGCCGAAAAACGCGCTGCGCTGCTTTCTATAAGCGGGGTATAAAGCCTGACAAGTTCTTCAAAGGCAACGTCGTCGCCTTCCTTTACCCTCTCGACAAGCACTGTTATATTTTCGTCGCGCAAGGCTTTCACTCATCCAATGCCAAGATTATGAATATATTATATCATCTTCAACGAATTTGTCAATAGATTTTTGAAAAATTTTTACAAAATTGCAACTAATGACAGAAATAACTATCTGTTTTTGACGTTTTCGGCGATTTCTGCCGTTCAAAGCGCATATTGTTACGACATCTTTCACCAAATTTCCCGACCGTTTTCACAAAAATCAAAACATCGAAGCAAAAAAGCAGCGCGTCCTTGACAGCTATCAAAGTCGCGCCGCTTTGCAGTTTTTATATCATTCGCTTCTGAGTGCGATTACGGGATCGCGGCGGGAAGCAAGCTTGGCCGGGAACATACCCGCGATAAACGTAAGCGCCATGCTTATGATTATTAAGATCACCGCGCCTGACCACGGAAGCACCGCCATACCGGCAATATCAGTAAGCAAAAGTATTATCGCGTTGATCGGTATCAAAAGCACGAGCGTAACGCCTATACCTATAAGTCCGGCTGCCGCGCCGACGATCAATGTCTCCGCGTTAAATACGCGGGAAACGTCGCGCCGTGAAGCGCCCATCGCGCGCAGTATTCCGATCTCCTTCGTTCTTTCGAGTACGGAGATATATGTGATTATTCCTATCATAATGGAAGATACAACGAGCGAGATTGCGACAAAGGCTATGAGAATATAGCTAATTGCGTTGATGATCGTCGTGACGGAGGAAAGTATCAAGCCGATATAATCCGTATACCGAATCTGATTTTCCTCGCTGACACCGGCGTTGTAGTCGCGGATAATATCTTCGATGGCTTCCTTGGACTCAAAATCCGCGGGATAAATATATATTGCCGACGGATCATCAAGAGAAGCCGCGCCGAAGTTTTGAAGATTTCCGTCATATGTGTTTGAGCTTGACTGTGACGACATACGTTCGCATATCGTTTGCGCGATCGTCTCGTCATCCATGCCGTACATTCTGAGCTGCTCGATCGTGGCATTGTATTCAAGCTGAGCCGATTCGTCAAGAGTAGAGATATAGGCGATAAGCTGATCATACGTCATGGATACCTCGGACGCCTTGAAAGGATTTCCGGTGGTAACGTCTGTATCGGGGTTAGCCTTTTGCGCCTTGACAACATCGCTGTTCGCAACGTGTTCTACGAGATGCTCCGTAAGCGACGAGAGATATCCGACGCCACCGCTGACCATCGTCGCTGTAGCGTTTTCCGAGGGGCGAAGTATTCCGACAACTTTAATTTCAAGAGCGTCGGCGAGTTTCTGCATCAAATACACTTCATCGCCTGAGCGATCCGTATACACGCCGTCGCTATATTCATAATAATCCGATTGCGGCAAAAGCTTAAACGTGAGCGAAAGTATCTCGTCATAGGAATACGACGTCGGCTCTGCCTTCGCAGGTTCTTCGCCGCGCATAATGGCTTCAAACACCTCTCTCAGCTCGGCAACATCCTTTAATCCGAGCGCATAGAGCGCGTAGTCGGTGATCTCGTTATTTTCGTCGAGGATCAACACAACTTCGTCATAATTCGTCGGAAGCTTTCCGGCAATCACGTCGTATTGCTCTTTCAAAAGCTTTTCGTTATCCATCAGCTCCGACCAAACGTTGAGCGTGGTGACTCCTCCGAAAGAACCGGAGTCGCCGCCCATCATTCCGATCTCCGACATGACGTTAGAAGGATTTACTCTATACACACCGGCTGAAGTATCGGATTTATAAATGTTCAACGGAGTCGAATATACGTATTTGATATCCGACACAAGAGACTTTATATCGGAATCGCCGTTTTCGAGAAAATCGCGGAAATCCGCAAGATTGTTGACCTTGATCTCAGCAAGCATCGCGTCGATCATCTCACGCATCATATCGTTTGAATACACGCGATCGAGATCGTGCTCCATATCGTCGGAACGTATTCCGATAAGCGAGGTCATCAGCGTGGTCATATCTACGCTCGCCGCCTCTATCTGCATCGGATAGCTTGACAGCGTATCCTCCTCCACGCGCGAAATATACGCGCGCACACCACTCGACAGCGACAGTATCAGAGCAATTCCGATAATTCCGATCGAACCGGCGAACGACGTAAGAAACGTCCTCGCCTTTTTCGTCATAAGATTATTAAGCGAAAGATTGAGCGCGGTAAAGAACGACATTCCGCTCTTTCTCTTGCCGATTATATCTTTTTCCGCTTTTTTCTCTGCACTTGCGTCATAGGGATCGCTGTCTCCTATGACCTTGCCGTCGAGCAAGCGTATCGTTCGCGTCGAATACTGCTCCGCAAGCTCGGCATTGTGCGTTACCATAATAACAAGCTTGGTCTTTGCGATCTCCTTCAAAAGATCCATTATCTGCACGCTCGTCTCCGAGTCAAGCGCGCCGGTAGGCTCGTCAGCCAAAATTATATCGGGATCGTTAACGAGCGCACGCGCTATCGCCACACGTTGCATCTGTCCGCCGGACATCTCGGCGGGCTTCTTTTTCACCTGATCCGCAAGTC
>CAYXNQ010000027.1:0-4856 GCA_964466545.1 uncultured Lachnospiraceae bacterium
AATCCCAAGGGATCATGGTGAGCTGTCCGTCTTTTTCGTACAGATAATAATTGTGTATCATCGAGCCGGTATAGCTGTCGCCGTTGCAAACGAAATTGTGTACGACAAAGTAGCGGATCACCTGTTCGATATCGACGACCGACGGTATATCTTCTCCCGCAGACAGCTTTCGGAGAGTTTCTATCATTCTTGATTTGTCCGCTTCGGAAACGTCTGTCTTGGCATTATCCCAAATGTTAGAGTAGCTGTCCGGATCGTCGTCTATATATTGAAGCTTAACGTCAGACGAGCCCATTCCGCCCATTCCGCCGGCTCCGCCGAAGCTGTCGGACGGCGAAAATCCGCTCGGAAGATCGGAAAGATCAAATCCGTCCGGCATTTCGCCAAAGGAGCCGCTCGGTTTACCGTCTTGCAGAGTGCCTTCGCCCTGAGAAGCGCCGAAATTGAGATCGAAGTCAAGATCTCCCATGTCGAAATCCTTGCCGTTGCCGCGACCGCCGCCAAAGCTCATGCTATCGGGCTTATAGAGTTCTCCGTAATCCGAGCCGTAATTGCGGGTGAGAAATGCTTCTTCAACGCCCTCAACCGCAAGGTAAAGTCCCCAATCCTCTCCGTTTACGGTGATATATACATAGCTGCAAAGCGACGAGGCGACGCCAAAGGCGTTCATCATCGTATACGTAAGATAATCCTTCATCATTGTAGAGTCCTGTATAAGATTATTCAGGCTCAGCTTGTCAAGACCGTAATAGCTTTTTGTTTTATCGTAATGATCGAATTCTATCTTAAAGCTGTATCTTTCGCTGCCGAGAGAAGCTACCGTGGATAGCGACGTATTACCCTTGGCGCGTATTCCGATATTTCTATACGCTTCTCCGTCGATCACCACATCTGCGATGCTGTATTCTTCGCTCTCGGCGTTATCGATAAAATCGTCCCAATCGTTCATAACGATATCTATGTTGTGGACTTTTGTGTTGTCGAACAGTCGCTCCTCGTATCCGAGCTTGCGAGCGGAGGCGCTTATGCCGAGCGCGGCTCCGTTCATGAACAGAACGGTCAGCACGAGCGTTACGGCCGTGACGAGTACGGCGACGCGATCAAAATGCTTGCTTCCCGACATGGCTTACCCCATATAATCGCCGTTATATGATACGATGACGGCACTGTTGATTCCGGGCATCTCGGAAAGAATATTGATAAAATCTGTATCGTCGTCCTTCAGGCGAACTTCGATGTTCAGCTCAAGTTTGCCTTTAACGGCGGATTTGCTTTTTACTGTGGATCTTACGACGTTCTTTTTGATAAACTCTTTGGCTTTTATTTCGGCGTCATGTCCTGTGCAGCTTAATACGACCATATAAGGAGCGGTATTGCCACTGCGATTTACGAATACTAACAGAATGATTCCGATGCATACGCTTCCGATAACGGCAAGCGGGATCATGCCGGCTGCCAAAATAATGCCTGCCGCGATAGACCAAAACAGAAACGCGATGTCAAGCGGATCCTTGATGGCGGTGCGGAATCGTACTATGGACAGCGCGCCGACCATACCGAGAGACAGGACTACGTTGCTTGTTACGGCGAGTATCACCGTGGAGGTGATCATTGTGAGTGCGATCAGCGTTGTGCCGAAGCCGGCTGAGTACATTACTCCTCGGTATGTCTTCTTATAAACGAGAAATATGAAAAGTCCTATACCGAAAGAAAGCACTATGGTAAGAAGCATATCGAAAATGCCGACTGCGGTCACATTTTCGAGAAAGTCCGATTTGAAGATATCGCTAAAATTCATTATAAAATTCTCCTTAATTGTTTATTGTTTTTAATCGTACATTCGCGAAGCGGCGTATTTTGAATATGCGCTCGCGCATCTGTTATCAAGCTGTATTGCGTTCCGTATAATATCCGGCAAAAAATCATCCCATTTTACTTCAAGAATACACGGCGAATCGGGTACGGGAACGGAAATACAGTTCGGGTCGAAAAATTCGGTGCATTTCAGCGCCGTGCGTATGCTGTGATCGAGCGTAACGCGTACGTTTCCGGGAGCGAACACAAACGGCTCTCTCGTGTAATCCACGAGCGACTTCGGCGACAGCCTGTCGTATTTGACGCGGCGGCAAAATTCGCGTATCATGTCGCACGGGCTTTCCGCGAGCTCGTCGATGTCTCCTTCGAGTACAGCGCGCGTTTGCTCTTCGGTCAGTACAGCGGAATCCTTGCTACTCAATTCTCCGCATTTGAATTTTCTTTCCAAACGAATGAAAGAATAGTCTCCGTTATAAACGCGCAAGCGATATTTTTCGCGGAGCATCATTCCGTCGAGCTTTTCTCTTAGAGCTTTATCGTCCGGAGTGTCGAAATACAAGCTGCGTATCTTGTATTTTCCGCCCGAGGCATACGCGTCCGGCGACATTACCGCGCGTAATCTTTGGCGCAGAAGCAACATATCAAAATTATTGATCTCGTGCTTTACCTCATGTCTGAATTGCAAATATAATTCCCCCTTTACGTTTATCATTATAAAACGCGAACCTATGAGCGACATTAGAAATCTCTCCCTATCGGTAAAATACGAGAGGGAGAGATTCGGAATATATATGTCAAAATCGCGCGACAAAGCGTATCGTGCCTTCTTTTGTGTAATCGGCAGTGAGCCGTCCGCCGAAGCTTTCCGCGATGGCGCGAGCGGCGGAGAGGCCGATGCCGTAACCTGATACGCCGTTTTCGTGAGTTCTGGAGCTGTCTCCGCGGTAAAATCGCTCGAACAGCCGCTCAGGGTCGCCGCCAAAGGAATCGTCGCAGGTATTTTCCTCGATAAATTCGACTTGTTTGCCGACCGTGCGCAGAGTGAACGTTACTTTGCCGCCGTCCGGCGTGTATTTTGCCGCATTGTCCAAAATGATCGAGATCATCTGCGACAATGATTCCTGGTGCGCTTCTATAACAACGTTCGGCTGAAGCTCCGCCGTCAGCGAGAGTTTTCTTTCTTCAAATATATTTTCGTATGATGTAATCATATCGCCGATCAGCTCAGTCAGCTTAACGCTCTCCGTCGGAAGCTTGATCTCCTCGTCGAGTCTTGCGAGCGTCAGAAGATCGTTCATAAGTGCGTTTAGGCGGCGCGTTTGTCTCCGTATGTTTTGGCTGTATTTTGTCTCGCCGTTGATCAGCGCCGACGCGTCGTTGTTGGATTGTATTATCGTGAGCGGCGTTTTAAGCTCGTGTCCCGCGTTTGTGATGAACTGCTTTTGCTTATCGATGCCGGCAAGTATCGGACGCACTGTCTTTTCGGACATAAGGATCACGAATATCAGTACAACGACCCAGCAGATCAGCGCGATGCCGCAGGATATGCTCAGCACCATAACGAAGGTCTCTGTCTGCGCCGAGGCGTCCATGAAAAAGATCAGGTCGTCTCCGGCGAGCTTTTTTACCTCGTATTTATATTGACCTATTTTCCCGTTGCTTTCGTTGACGAGCGTTGCGTAGTGCGCAGCCTGTTCCGCCGTTACCGAGGATATCTGATCTACGTTTACGTCCTGAACGTTTCCGTCTTTATCTATACGCACAAGAAAAAAACGGGCGGACTTCAAAGTATCCATGTTCATCTGCGGCATAAACGGTCCGCGATCAGGAAAATCCTTTTGCGAGAATTTGTCATCTCCGTCGGCTATCATGTGAAGCACGTTGTCGGATTGTTTATCAAGCATGATATAGCTTATTGCGTTTATCGCGCCGATCAATACCACGAGCAATATCGTGACGGCGGACATTGCGAAAAGTATGAATTTCTTGCGCAGAGTTTTTTTCATGTCGTCAGCTCCAATCGGTATCCGACATTGCGCTTTGATACGATCTCGACCGATGAGCGCATTGCGGCAAGTCGTTTGCGCAAATATGATATATACAGCCATACGCTTGCCGAATCGGTCTCCGTATCGTATCCCCACGCTTTGACGAGCAATTCTTCCGTGGACATAAATATGCTGTGATTGATCATGAGCTGTTCCATCAGCCGATATTCCTGCTTCGGCAGTATAAATTCGACATTGCCGCATTCGAGTGCGCTCGAACGCACGTTAAGCTTCAGATCTCCGAAGCTGATAATATCCGGACGGTATTCCTCTTTTCTCCTGAGCATCGCGCGGACGCGGGCGAGAAGCTCACCCATGTCAAACGGCTTCGGCAGATAATCGTCTGCACCGGCATCTAAGCCGCGTATCCGATCTTCTACCTGCGTTTTTGCGGTGAGTAGCAGGACCGGAGTATTGCAGCCTCTTTTTCTCAGCTCGGTAAGTACCTCAAGACCGTCGCGTTTCGGCATCATGATGTCGAGAATTATGCCGTCGTAATCTCCGGTAACGGCATAATCGTAGGCGTCGTCTCCGTTATATACGGCGTCTACGATGTATTTATGATATACCAGAATATCCGTGACGGCCTCCGAAAGCGAAAGCTCGTCCTCTGCATATAACAGCTTCATGCAGTCCTCCGAAAATTAATTTTTGTGATCGTGTAATGCAGTCGTGCCGTGTTTATTATACCGTGATGCGAAAATGCGTGCTTGCACAGGCGTTTTCGCGAAGCCGTCAAGTTCGCAGGTATGCGTAGCATACGGCGGGCGACAGCCCGTAGACTTGCCGCGCAAGGCTACTGCGTTTATTATACCATATAAATATGAAGATTCGCTGTTCTTCGGATAAAATTTTTTGCTTGCTATGCTGATTATAGCGCTCGAAGCTTAGATTTGCATATGAGGCGGCGGTCTTGTTTTCTCGCCTCTTGTAAATGCTTTTTCGGATTTTGCGTCTTGACTTGACAATTTCGGCTAAAATGATATAATATAC
>CAYXNQ010000027.1:4956-11230 GCA_964466545.1 uncultured Lachnospiraceae bacterium
TTTTTCGGATTTTGCGTCTTGACTTGACAATTTCGGCTAAAATGATATAATATACAGTGTGTAGGTGTGCGATATTCTCGGCATTTTTTCGACATCCGTGCTGATTTTGCAAAAATGTTAAGAATTATTTATAATATTCAGCTATACTTGATAACGCTGGTGTTATAAAATACACATATCCATATATAACGGAAAGGTCAGCAGATCTATGATTCAAATTAATAACTTGGTCAAGCGCTTCGGTAATAAGTACGCTCTTGACGGGATCAGCTTTTCGGTGCAGAAGGGCGAGATCGTCGGTTTCCTCGGACCGAACGGTGCAGGAAAAAGCACAACAATGAATATCTTGACGGGATATCTCTCGTCAACCTCGGGTGAAGCCAAAGTCGGCGGGATCGACGTGCTCGAACATCCCGAAGAAGCTAAAAAGCTTATAGGATTTCTCCCCGAACAGCCGCCGCTGTACGTTGATATGAAGGTCGGAGAATATATGAATTTCATATATGATTTGAAAAAATGCCGTCTGAATCGCGAAAAGCATTTGGAGGAGATATACGAGGTCACGAAGATCGGCGACGTAAAGAACAGGCTGATAAAAAATCTTTCAAAGGGCTATAAGCAGAGAGTCGGCATAGCGCAGGCGCTTGTAGGAAATCCGAAGGTCATCATCTTCGACGAGCCGACGATAGGTCTTGACCCGAAGCAGATCATTGAGATACGCAACCTTATAAGAAATCTCGGTAGAAATCACACCGTCGTTCTGTCAACGCATATTTTGAGCGAGGTGCAGGCTATCTGCGACCGAGTTATTATAATCAACGCAGGCAAGATCATAGCCAACGAAAAGACCGAAAATCTCACCGCGGTCGTTGAGGACAGCAGAATTTACTCCGCCAAGATCTGCGGACCGCAAAAGGAAGTTATCTCCGTGCTTCGCTCAAAGCCCGGAATAGCGTTCGTCGAGCCGACCGGCGACAGAGAGGCCGACAGCTTCGTTTACAGGATCGAAAGCGAGGCCGGAGTCGATATACGCAAAACGATATTTTTCGCCATGGCGGAAAAGGGTTGGCCTATCATCGGTATCGAGAGCGTCGGAATGTCGCTTGAGGATGTATTCATGAAGCTGATGGAGCGTGATACGGCAAAGCGCGAAGCTCAAAGGCGCGGCAATCGCTCCTATATCTCAAAATAATCAAAGGAATGGGAAACACATATGTGGGCAATATATAAAAAGGAACTGAGGACCTTCTTTACCACACCGGCGGGATATATATTCCTCGGCATATTTTTAGGTGCGGCGGGATTTTTGTTCGGTATAGCTAATCTGCAAATGCAGTCGAGTGACGTTGCAAGCTATTATCAGTTTTTGATATTCGGATATATCGTTATCATTCCGCTTCTTACGATGAAGAGCTTTTCCGAGGAAAAAAGAGCTAAGACAGAGCAGCTTCTCCTGACGTCTCCTGTCTCGATCGTCGGAATGGTCATGGCTAAATTTTTGGCTTGCTTTACGATCTATATCGGCTCAGTGCTTTTGACGTGGTTCTACTATATACCGCTGTCTATGTACGGAGAGCCGAATGTAGCGCGTTTCTTCGGCTGCATGATCGCAATGGCGTTTATCGGCGCCTGCTTTATCGCGATCGGACTGTTTGTTTCAAGCCTTACCGAAAATCAGTTTGCCGCAGCGTTCGGAACGATGGCTGTACTTCTTTCTCTTGTCGTGATTGCGATGATCAACAGCATGATAGATTCTTATCCGGTGCGCACAGTGCTGAACTGGATATCCATATACAGCCGATTCTATAATTTCACATACGGAATATTCGATATAGCCGCAGCCGTTTATTATATTTCGATCTGCGCGGTATTTCTTTTCCTGACGGTGCGGATATACGACAAGCGCCGCTGGAGCTGAACGTAGTGTTACGCATTGAGAGAACGAAAAACAGAAAGGTAAGAACAAATGGCAAGGCGCAGCTTTTATAAATCAAAAACATTTCGCTACGGTTCGGTAGCGACTGCATTTACAGTCGTGTTTATAGCTCTTGTGATCGTATTTAACGCAATTTTTACCGCACTTGCGAATAAATATATGTGGTATGTGGATATGACAGAGGACGACTTATACACGCTGTCCGACGGAGCGAAAACGCTTCTTTCGGATATCAACGACGAGGTCAAGATCATCTTCGCCTCCGAGCCTGACGAGCTTACTCAGGGCTCGAACAGCGGATACATGAAATATATATACACGACGGCACTTCAGTTTGAAGAAGAATTTGACAATATCACCGTTGAATGTCACAATGTCGTCAAAGAAAATACGTTCTTTGAACCGTATAAGAATCTGACGAATTCCAGCATTTACACGACCTCGGTCATAGTTGAATGCGGCAGCGAGTTCCGTCTCTTTACAGCTCAGGCATTCTTCATTTTTGATTCGGACAGCTCTACGACTCCGTGGGCGTATAACGGCGAAGAAAAAATGATATCCGGTATCCTTCAGGTCACCGCAACCGAAACTCCGATCGTATATTTCACGACCGAACACGGCGAGGATCTTTCCGGGGCGCAGAATCTTATGATGACATTTTACGATTGCGGCTTTGACGTCCGTACCGTAAATCTCGCGAATGAGACGATAAGCGAAGACGCAAGAATAATCGTCGTTTACGACCCGAAGTACGATTTTCTCGGTATGGAAGCCGAGGACTCTCAGTTTAACGAAATATCCAAGATAGACGCGTTCCTCGATTCTTACGGTTGCCTTATGGTGTTTGGCTCTCCCGACAACGTAGGCAAGCTTACGAATTTGAACGAATTCCTTGAAGAATGGGGAATCAGATTCGTCGCGGATACGACCGTTAAAGACCCCGAGCATTCGATCTCCGTTGACGGATATTCAATATTGTCTCAATACCTTGATTCCGATTCTCTCGGCGGCTCGATATACAGAGAAATGAGCGGAATGGATACTCCGCCGAAGACTGCTGTACGCAAAGCTTGCCCGATAGAGATACTCTGGGAAAGCGGCGGCTCGCTTTCGGGAAGCCGTCAGGTTGCTTCCGTGCTGAAATCGTATGATACAGCCGGCTGGTATAATGACACGACTCTCGTGAATAGCGGCGAAGCAAATATTGTGACGGTCAGCCGCGAGTCGAGAGTATATAATAACGAAACTTACTATTCCTATGTAATGGCGTTCGGTTCTCCTTCATTCGCCGCGGACAGCTATCTTGTCAGCAATGTGTACGGCAACAGCGATATCATGTACGCTTCTATGAAGGCTATGGGCAGAGAAAAAGTCCTCGCTGACATAGATTTCAAGGTGTTTGACGATACGAGTCTTTCGATAACTACGGCTCAGGCAAATAATTGGACTGTCGCTCTTACCGTTGTTCCGCCGTTTGTGGCAGCCGTTGTGGGCTTAGTTGTATGGACAAGGAGAAAGTACGAATGAACTCCGAGCTTTCCAAAAAGAAAAAGATAATTATCGCGATGGCGGTTGCGGTCGTTGCGCTTATTATCGTCTATTTCGCTGTAATCTTGCCGCTTGTCAATGCCGAAAGCGGCACAAAAGACGACCCGCCTGAGACAATAGATCAGGATGAGGTAGTAGGCATAAACAATCGCTTGCAGATGTTTGAATACCTCGAAAAAGCAAGCATCCAATCTATCCATGTCGAAAATAAGCACGGAGAGTACGAATTTTACCGTGACAGCAGCGGTAATTTCCAAATCAAAGGCTACGAAGGCGTTTCCTACGATCTTATAAAATTTTCTTCGCTTATCGTAAGTTCGGGATATACGATCTCCAAAGAGAGAGTGGTGGAGCTTGCAGGCGCGGCGGAATACGAGCAATACGGACTTGACGAGCCTACGGCACGCTGGACTGTGACCTCTACTCGCGGAAAGAGCTATACTGTGCTTGTCGGAAGCGAGCTTGTTACAGGCGGCGGATACTATTGCGCGCTTGAGGGCCGCGACGCTGTGTACGTTCTCGATTCTTCGCTTGAGGAGACTATTCTTCAGCCGATCGAGGAGCTTGTTACGCCTACGCTTATCGCCGGTATGTCCACGACGGATTATTACTACACGGATAATTTTAAGATCTATAAGAACGGAGAATTGTTCGTTCACATCGCGATAAAGCCGGATGACGAGAAGAACAACGCGGCGGCGATACTCGAAAATAAATTTATATTCCCGGAAGGCTACTTGCCGAACGTTGATAAATATTATGAGCTTCTTTATATTTTTACCGGAAATTCCAAAGACGAAACGGAACAGACTAACACGTCTACGGCGGGAAGCTTTGTCGGCGATTCCGTTGCGGTGCTCGGAGTTGACGAGATCGTGAAGGGAATGTACGGGCTGCTCTCGCCCGCGTATTCGATCGAATTTGATTATAATGATTATCACTATGTTCTCTCGTTCTCGGAAAAGCAGGAGGACGGCTCGTATTACGGCTACTCCAACCTGAATCCGAATGTGATCGTGAAATGCAGTGGCGATAAATTCAGCTTCATCGAAGACGAACTGATAGATTGGTGTTCAAGCACGATCTTCGACCATTATATAACCAATATATCTTCGATCAAGGTCAAAAACGACAAATACGATGTGCTGTTCACGTTGAATCACGGTAAGGACAGCGAAGGTACGTCTACGCTTGACGTAACGACCAATATCGGAATCAATATACCGAACAGCGACGTATATAATTTCAGAAAGTTTTATCAGACCTTCCTCGTCGTTCAGATCCAAGATTTCACTCCGTTGACCGAGGCTGAGGCAGCCGAGCTGGTCAAGGACGAAAGCTCGCATATGCTTACATTTACGTATACTACGCTGAAGGGCGATAAAACGGAGATATCGTTCTATCGCTATACAAACCGTCATGCGCTCGTCACGATCAACGGTCGCGGACAGTTCTTCGTAATTACGGATCTTGTTGAAAAGATATCGAACGATACAGGCAGAGTCCTTGCGGGAGAACCGATCGACTCATACGGCAAAAATTGATCGATCTGTGTTGAATAGCCTAAAAAATCGGGTGTTCGCTTTGCGAATGCCCGATTTTTGTTGATTTTACGCCGCTTGATGTGTATAATATAAATAGGACGGCTCGTGCGTCCCGAAACTTTCAGTTTATCGTAACGGAGATCGTAATAATGAGTAAAAAGAAAAAGCTGCTGATAGCGGGAATTGTCGCCGCGGTCCTGTTGATCGTTATCATTGTGCTTGTGGTCGTGCTGTCGGTGCCGCGCAAAAAAGATATGAATATCAGCTTCTTTTATTCAAATGAAGATAACAGGACGTATTATTTGTACGGTGCTGAGCTTGGAGATACGTCGATCGAGGGGACGGTCAGATCTTACCTTTTGACAATGGATCAAACGGTAGCGGTGGCGCATTCGTCTGCCGGAGAGCTGTGGTACATAAGCGGAAATATAGCGCAGAGCATTGGTGCGTCGAGCGACATTTTTGCAATAGCTCCCGTTACCGGAAGCGCATATTATATGGGAAGCAGTACGCTGTACCGCTTTGATTCGGGGGCGCAGTCAAGCTCTGTCGTCCTGAGTAATTTTTCAGCCGACGCACTCGTCAGCTCGCCGAGAGGCGCTTGCGTTCTGTCTGCGAAGGACGGAAAATTAAAGCTTCACGACGGTCAATTTGTACGCAACCTCGTCGGAGAGGGAATGACTCCGCTCGGCGTCAGCGACAGCGGCGATATTGCCTATGCATATTCGGAGGACGGCTGTCTGTATGTTTACATCAGCGGCGAGCGGCATCGCGTTACATCGGAGCTGTCGGGCGGAGAATTTATCTTCACCGCGGATTCGGAGAGCGTTATATTTGCTTCGCGCGGCAGACTGTATGTTTCCGAGAAAGGCGCGGATAAAAAGTTGATCTCCGAAAATATATCGGGAGCGGCAAGCTTTGCACTTGCAAAAACTAACGATGAGCTGGTGAAATACGGCAAAGCGGTTCACACAAATCTGAAATCGTTTGAAAATTCGCTGTTGATCGTGGATTCTTCGATAATACGTATCGCTGAAGATTATGAGGCGTCGGTCAGGATAGAAGTGGTCGATTGCGATTCTGGAGTTTGGTCCGACGGAAAGAATATCAATTACGTTAAGAACGGTGTGCTGTATTCGGTCACTGTAAAAAATATTACATCGCCGGAAGCGCTGGTATCGTCGGTCGCGTCGTTCGTGCGATCGGAGAAAGACGGCACGATATATTATATTGATAAAAACGGAAA
>CAYXNQ010000027.1:11330-13306 GCA_964466545.1 uncultured Lachnospiraceae bacterium
ATATGACGTTCCTTGATAGTCTTGTTGCCGACAGAAGCCAGGTTACCAGCGGTCTTCCCGATAACTTTGACGGCAACGGAGTGACGATCACCATCGACTGCATCCACGGCGAAAACGGAACCGGATACGCTGCCGACTGGTTCATGTCCGATGATATCACGGCGAACCAGATGAACAACACGCTTTACTACAGAAAAGATTATGTCGAATCAACCTTTGACGTAAAGCTCAGCTTCACGTATACCCAGGGTGAGAACTACATTAACGACAGAGTTCAGGTTATCCAGGCAGGACTCGGTGACCTTGATATCATCGGTGTTGCTCCGTGGGCTGTTGAGCTTCCGCTTGAGGGCGTTTGCCTCGATCTCAAGCGCCTCCCGTATCTTGATTTTTCGCGCGCTTGGTGGCTTTCCGATACCAACGAAAGCTTTACGCTCGATGATTCTCTTATGATTGCGTTCGGATGTGCGACTGCGACATCGCTGTTCAGCGGTACGTGCGTTACATTCTTCAACCGCGATCTCGCGGATAACCTCGGAGTTGAGGACCTTTATGAAGTCGCTCGAAGCGGCGGATGGACATATGAATACGTAATGGGACTCATGAAGGATTACTATATTGATGTTGACGGTGATCCGGAGAGATCTACATATGCGTATTGCGCAAGCCCGTCTAACCAGTTCTGGAATATGGGCGGCCGCTTTGTAACGATCGACAGCGCGACCAAAGAGCCTGTGTTCGATACTTCGAGCGATATGCACCAGGACATATTTGATAAGATTAGAGATATGTTCAACTACTACGGCGTCGAAGTCGATATGAAGTACGCTTGGAGCAGTCAGATACTTGCTTGGGAAGCAAACCTCCGACTCATCGAGGAATCCGGCGATCAGTGGGATTTCAACGTAGGTATTCTTCCTCCTCTCAAATATGACGAAAACGCAAAGTACATAGGCGCCGGATATTTGGTAGGTTCTTCGATCACGATCGATTCCTATAATCCGGAGACTTCCGCTCTTGTTCTTGAGGCTCTCGCTTATTACGGCTGGAAGGAATGTGTTCCGAAGTATTACGAGACGATCATCAAGTACAAGTACTCCTCCGACCCGCAGAATGCGGAAATGCTCGACCTGATGTATGCTAACCTTTTCTACGATCCTGTATATATGTATTGCAGAGAGGTTACCAGAAACGCGGTTGATGGCTACATGACGTACAGCGGCGAGTTCCCGTCATATATCAAGCGTAAAGCTGCCAACTGGAACAAGACCGTAAAGAATAACGTTAAAGAGTTCAGAAATATTATGAAGCGTCTCTATCCGTAATCCTTTTGCTGATCGTTCTTAATTTATAAGCGCAAAGCTAAACAAGCGTTCTCGCGTTAAACGCGCGCGGGCGCTTGTTTTTTCCTTTTCCCGAGTTTTGATGAAAATGATTGACAAACAGATATACCGATGGTATAATATTATGATTAACATGGATAAGATCCGAATTTTTAATGTTCAAAGAGGAAGATAGAAATGGAATGGACATCACTTAACGATCTGCGGGAAAAATTCCTGAAATTCTTTGAATCGAAGGGGCATCTGGCCAGAGGCAGCTATTCGCTGGTCCCTCAGGGCGATAAGTCTCTGCTTTTGATCGTTGCCGGAATGGCGCCTCTTAAAAAGTATTTCACCGGCGAGGAGGAGCCGCCGCGTCACCGCATGGCTACTTGCCAAAAATGTATTCGCACAAACGACATTGAGCACGTCGGCTACACAGCGCGCCACGGTACATTTTTCGAGATGCTCGGCAATTTCTCCTTCGGCGATTATTTTAAGGAAGAAGCGCTGACATGGGCGTGGGAATTTCTTACCGAGGTCCTTGAGATACCGGCAGATCTCCTTTGGCCGTCGGTTTACGAAAAGGATGACGAGGCATATGCGATCTGGCGTGACAAGATCGGTGTGCGTGAGGATCATATAGTCCGTCTC
>CAYXNQ010000028.1:0-1280 GCA_964466545.1 uncultured Lachnospiraceae bacterium
CTATTGGTTCATCGACGAGCTTGAAGAAAACGGCTATTCTGAGGACAGATACTATCGCCTCGACGGATACCTGTTCCCCGACACATATGAATTTTATCTTGAATCAACGCCGGAAGCGGTCATAAGCAAGCTGCTCCGCCGGTTTAATCAGATATATACCGATCTTTACAAAGAACGCGCCGAGCAGCTCGGACTGACAACAGACGAGGTAATTACGCTCGCGTCACTCATTGAAAAAGAAGCCAAGTACGCGGCGGACAGAAAGACCGTATCGTCGGTATTTCATAACAGATTAAAAAATCCCTACGGATTTCCGAAGCTTCAAAGCGATGCGACCATTATGTATGCGATCCATCACGACACAGGCGAACGCAAGAATGAGCTTACCGGCTCCGATACGGATTATCCGAGCGCATATAACACATACACAAACGACGGACTGCCCCCCGGCCCCATCGCCAATTCAAGTCTCTACTCGATACGCTGCGCGCTGTATCCTTCCGACACAACGTATTACTACTTTATCTCGGACAGCTCCGGAAATATAATCGCGGCGTCCACGCTTCAGGAGCATCAAAAAAATATTGAAAAGTATCTGAAGAAATCCGACTGACGTTTTTCCCGTTATTTCACAAAAAATTATTTTACATTTCAAACGATTGACTTTTATACGTTAATGCTATAATATAATAAAATATCATCGAAGATGGAAGGTCAGCATTTCACACTATGAAAAAACTCGTACTCTCTACTCTTTTCGCCGCGCTTCTTATAGCCGTATTTGCGTTCAGCGCCTACGCGATAGATTCCTCCGGAAATATCGTTGTCGTTCTTGACCCCGGTCACGGCGGTTATGATCCAGGAAGTATCCTCAACGATCAGTACAACGAACGCAACATGACGCTCGCGGTCGCGCTTGCTTGCAAAGCGAAGCTTGAGGCGCACGGCGGATTCACAGTTTATCTCACAAGATATGACGAAAGCACATATCTCGACAGATATTCGCGGGCGAAGATAGCCGATGAATACAACGCAGATCTTCTGTTGAGCATCCATTTCGACAGCTTTGAAGAACCGTATTCGTATATACGAGGCGCGTCTGCGTATGCGTCGGTGATCGATCGCTATGACATGAGCGAACTCGGCAGTCTGATCCTGCGGAATATCGAAAACGATCTCGCAATTCCCGCGCGCACCGTTTTTCGCGAGGAGGATCACGGCGCAAATACGTATTACTGGAGTCCGCAATACAATTTTGCAATAAAGCACGCGAGCTGGCT
>CAYXNQ010000028.1:1380-13159 GCA_964466545.1 uncultured Lachnospiraceae bacterium
ATACGTATTACTGGAGTCCGCAATACAATTTTGCAATAAAGCACGCGAGCTGGCTTACGCAAAAGGCGGATTGGTACGGTCTTTTACTCTGGGGCTCTACCTTCTCCGTTCCGTCGCTTATTGTCGAGCACGGATTCTTGACAAATCCTCAGGATAAAGAGATATTCCTGACCGACGGCACCTTCGAAAAGCTCGGACAAGCTGATGCCGACGCGATAATCGAGTATTATAGGCACGAGCACGTGTTCTCCGATTCCAAGGAAGTTGATTATCCGACCTCCTGTTGCTTTACGGGAAAATCATCGTACCGTTGCTCTATCTGCGCTTGCCGCAAAGACACGGTAAGTCACGCCGCCTCAGCCGACGCTCATATGTATCTGCAATCCGCAAGCAAAGCCGCAAGCTGCACGGAGGACGGATACATAGATTACATATGCGGAATAACCGACCTGCTCAAAAACACGGGCAAGGATCAATACGGATATCATACTCACAGAGAAATAATTCCGGCGACAGGCCACAGCTATATCGAAAGCACGGATTCAAGCGGAACACCATGCTACATTTGCGAGCATTGCGGAGACGTTATATACAATGCGCCCGCAAGTTCAGAGCCGCCCGCATCTTCCGAATTGCCGACCGATACCGAATCTCAAGCACCGGCAAGCTCGGAATACGTCAGCTCTGCCGAACAACCGTCAAGCGAAAACGCTCCATCGGATTCCACCGAGCAAACCGGTGTCGCGAGCGAAGCGCCGCCCGTAAATACTACGCTGATAATCGTCTTAATAGCTTCCGCCGTGACAATCACAGCCGTATTTATCGTTGTTATGAAGTCGCTCTCCACCCCGAAAAAGAAACGTCGTTAATCTATATTTTTCACAGGCATTTTTATGGATATCAAAAATACTTTCAAAAATCTATCTGAAAAACTTCGTAATTCAGCAAAGACTGTAGGATCGCTTTGGGAAAAACTACGCGCTAAAAAGTCCTATATGACCCTTGCTCTTATAGTGCTACTTATTTTTGCTGCCCTTATAACTGTCTGCGTGCGTTCATGCTCAAACAAAAAGGCTCCGGATTCTCAGCTTCTCGCTTACTATTCCGGTGATTCGGACTCAACATATATTTATTCCTCAGACGGAATAAGCACTTTGCTTGTATCCGGCAAGGCGATCCAGACCGAAATATCGCCAAACGGAAAATTTGCCGCGGCGCTCGATCAAAACGGCAACCTTTATCTGTATTCTTCCGGTACCGTCAGCTTCATTACCGACGGTGTGACATCATTCGTTTTGTCTGTAGACGGCGACGCTCTCCTGTACCGAAATGTAAGCGGTGAGCTTTACCGCTTCAGAGAGAAAAATGCCATCAAAGAAAAGATCGCGGATGCAGCCGAAGAATCTTCTTTCAGAATTTCGCCTGACGGTCTGTCGGTGATCTTCAGAACGAACGGCGGACAGCTCGTTTTCTCAAGCGGAACCTCTCGTATACAGATCGGTGATTATCACCCCATTTCCGTATCGGATAAGGGAAAGATCATTTACCTTTGCGATTCGGAATCAAGGCTTTACGTTTCACTCAAAGGCGATTCGCCGGGACGCCTTTCTTCAACTGCGATATCCGGCACACCGATACTAAACCGCACATTGACGGATCTACTTTACTTTTCGGACGGTGAGAACTACTTAACAGTCTACGGAGCAACGCCCAAAAAGCTCGCCGGATCGGAACCGATAACCAAGCTTGATTCGATAATCACAAAAAACTCATGCGACGCGATAAGCGTTATGCGTGACGCCGCGTTTGCCGCACGTCGCTTCATATCCGGTGACTCGGCTTATACGATCACTCAAGACCATAAAGCGTCTCCGATAATAACGGGAAAAGCTTCAATAGCCTTTTTCGGCGATAAAACATATTACATCGACAACGCTTCCCTGTTTGCGACAGATTCCACAACTCCGATCGCAGAATCGGTCTCCGATTTTGCGTTTGCGAAAAACGTACTGTTTTACATCGACGTAAAAGGAGATCTGATTGCGGGAAAAACCGACTACTCGCGTCTCGCATATGACGCCTACGAGATCATACCGTTCAATTCCGGCGTTTTGATCGCGCTTGATAAAAACAATAGCGGCGATTTTACTCTATATTTCTCGGAAGCGCAGGACAAGCTACTGAAAATCGGCGAATCGTGCATTTTTTCTATTGACATTATGCATTTTCGGTAGTATAATATACGCTAAATCAAGTCTACAGACAAATATTTGAAGGAGCGACACAAAAACAATGCAAAACGATGATAAAAACTGCAATATAAATATAAAGCCGGAAAGTGAGAGCATAGCTCAGCATCAAACGCGTATCGCTTTTTCGGAAAAGACCAATTTGATCGAACAATCCGCATATCACTATTCGCTTCAGGAGCGAGAAACCCCAAATCTTTACAGAAATCTTTTCGATTACGAATCCGTTCCCAAGGTCTCGTTTAACCACAGATTCGTACCGGTTGATATGCCGGCTGATATTTGGATCACAGATACGACATTTCGCGACGGTCAGCAGTCGCTCTCCCCTTTTTCCGTTGAACAGATCGTCGATCTGTATAAGCTCATGCACAAGCTCGGCGGTCCGAAGGGGATAATCCGCCAGAGCGAATTTTTCGTATACACCGAAAAAGATCGTCGTGCGCTCCGCGAATGTCAGGAGCTTGGATATGAGTTTCCCGAAATATCCGGCTGGATACGCGCCGCTGAAGCAGACTTCCAGCTTGTTCGCGATCTCGGACTCAAGGAAGTCGGTATCCTCGTTTCTTGCTCGGATTACCACATCTACACAAAAATGGGACTTACCAGAAAGAGCGCTTTCGATAAGTATTTGGGCATCGTTAGACGCGTCCTTGAGCTTGGTATTCGTCCGCGCTGCCACTTTGAAGATATCACACGCGCCGATTTCTACGGATTTGTCGTTCCGTTCGCCGAAGCGCTCACACGACTCGGCGATGAATACGGCATTCCCGTAAAGATACGCGCGTGCGATACTATGGGATACGGAGTGTCCTACCCCGGAGCTGCTCTTCCTCGAAGCGTTCCCGGTATAATATACGGTCTGCACCACTACGCAGGCATTGATTCTTCACTCATCGAATGGCACGGTCACAACGATTTCTATAAAGTCGTCACTAACGCTTCGACCGCATGGCTTTACGGCGCGTCGGGCGTAAACTGCTCGCTTCTCGGAATCGGCGAACGCACCGGCAATTGTCCGCTTGAGGCAATGGTCATGGAGTACTGCTCGTTAAAGGGCACGACCGACGGCATGAATCTGCCGGTAATAACCGAGATCGCAAATTATTTTGAAGAAAATATCGGATATTCGATACCGCCGCGCACGCCGTTCGTAGGAAGCAACTTCAACGTAACAAGAGCCGGTATACACGCGGACGGCCTTTTGAAAAACGAGGAGATATACAATATCTTCAATACGGAAAAGCTCCTCAACCGCCCCGCCGCCGTCGCCGTCGATAAGACCTGCGGTCTCGCAGGCATCGCTCACTGGCTCAACGCGCGTCTGTCAATGCATGAAGGTATCGCAACGATCGATAAACATGATCCCGTAATCGTGAAAATGAAAGAGCTTATAGATCGCGAATACGAAAACGGCAGAAACACTGTCATGAGCGACGCAGAACTACTCGCCATGATACGCGACCTCTCCCCCGCGCTTTACGAAAAAATTTACTGATATCCGCAGGTACTTGACCGTGAAAAAAGTAATGTTGGTTTTCGGCACACGTCCGGAAGCTATCAAAATGTGTCCCCTTGTCAAAGAACTACAATCGCGTGATTCTTTTGATGTAAAGGTATGCGTGACGGGTCAGCATCGCAGTATGCTTGATTCCGTTATGTCCACGTTTAATTGCAAAGCCGATTACGATCTTGACATTATGAAGGAGCGCCAAACGCTCTTTGACATAACAGAGGCGATCTTAACTCGTATCCGTCCCGTTATCGAATCCGAAAAACCGGATATCGTCTTAGTCCACGGCGATACTACGACAACATTCGCCGCCGCGCTCGCTTGTTTTTATCTGAGAATACCTATCGGTCATGTCGAAGCCGGACTCAGAACTCATGACATCTATTCGCCGTATCCGGAAGAATTTAACCGTTGCGCAGTATCTCTGCTCTCTGCCTTTAATTTTGCTCCGACGCAAGCGGCGGCGGATAATCTCCTTAAGGAAGGACATTCCGCAAACACAATATTTGTGACCGGAAACACGGCGATAGACGCCTTGAAAACAACGGTAAAAAAGGATTATTCACATCCGGAGCTTGAAAAAGCCGCCGGCTCACGCCTCTTGCTCATTACAGCGCACCGCCGAGAAAATCTCGGAGAGCCTATGCGCCATATGTTCAGAGCAATTCGGCGCGTGATCGAGGAACACGGCGACGTTTACGCTATCTATCCTATCCATATGAATCCGATCGTGCGCGAGATTGCAGCGGACGAACTGTCGTCATGCGAAAGAATTCGCCTGATCGAGCCGCTTGACGTTCTTGATTTTCATAATTTCATGGCGCGAAGCCATATTATTCTGACCGATAGCGGCGGAATACAGGAAGAAGCTCCGAGTCTCAGCAAGCCGGTCTTAGTCATGCGCGACACTACCGAACGTCCGGAAGGTCTTGCCGCCGGCACGCTGAAACTGGTTGGCTCTGACGAAAAGCTGATATACGATACGTGCAATGCCCTGCTTTCTTCGCCGGACGAATATGCGAAGATGAGCCGCGCCTCTAATCCTTACGGAGACGGCTTTGCTTCAAAACGCATAGCTGATATTCTCGAAAGCAAACTTTAATATAAACTCCGCGTCTTGTAACGAGACGCGGTTTTTGTGTATATTTTTCGCTCCGATATAATATTATCTTGTAACAAAACCAATTATTAAATAGGAGTGCCGAAAATGAGCAGTAGTTTTTCCGTATTCAAGCTTTGCGCACAGTTTTTCTTTCTTGCGGTTTTATGCAGTGCCCTAACGGTCGTCTTAAGCGCCGCCGCAAATCCATGCTTTACCTCTGCCGCGCGCGCGACCGGTTCGATTACTTCTTCTGAGCAGGCAACAGCCTTTAAGGTCGTACTCGACGCGGGCCATGGCGGTGAGGACGGAGGCGCATCGGCAGACGGGATACTTGAAAAAGATCTCAATCTTGAGATCACAGAAAGTCTCGCAGAGCTATTCTCCGTATTCGGCGCGGACGTGACGATGACTCGCACAGATGATAAAATGCTTTACGACTATTATGGCGATCTTGATGACTACACCGGAATGAAAAAAATATATGATCTGAAAAACCGCGTCCGCATTGCAAAAGAAGCAGACGCCGATCTCTTTTTGAGCATACATATGAATTCTTTTCCTTCTTCCACTGCCCGCGGAGTACAGGTATATTACGCCTCCGCATACGAAGAATCAAAAAATACCGCAGAAAAACTTCGCGGATACATAAAGCTGTATCTGCAGGAATTTAATAACCGAGGAATAAAAGACGGCCGCGGGATATTCCTGCTCGAACGCGCCCCGATTCCCGCTCTGCTCATTGAATGCGGATTTCTCACAAATCACGACGATCTCACGCTTCTGCAATCGGAGGATTATGTATCGAAATTATCGGCTTGCATTGTAACGGCAACGCTGTACTCACAATGACATTTCTTCAAATTTGTTAATTATCGCTTAAATAAATGAAAACTATGCGCGTAAGTTATTGTTTTTCATCGAATTTTATTATATAATACCTACATACACAATGCATAGTTTTTATTGAGGTCAAAATGAAGCTGCCAAAGCTAAATAACATTATAAATAAATTCGCAAAAAACAAAGCTTCCGAGCGCGACGTCCCATTCTCCGCCGACGAAAGTCCCGTCGATCTTGATGCATTCGAGGCGGCGCGTGCAGATGAGCAAAAGGCTGTCGAAAATTCCTCATCGGAGGATTACACATTTTCTGCACTGACCAATACTGATTATGCCGCCAACAGATTCTTGAATTCACTCGACACTTTATCCGAAAATGACATTGCGCCTAAAAAAGTCGATCCCGCAAAGATCGCCGCCGCAAAACGCCGCAAGCTTTTGCATATAGCAGCGCTTCTGACCTGCATCGCAATATTTGTAACCTGCTCGTCAATGCTCGCTTATAATCTCATCAGCAAATACGAGGGCAGAAAGTTTTACGATAAATACAAAACCGATTTTTCGGACAGCTTCGGAAATCTGTTTTCGGACGGCGATATCTCGGTACAGGAGAATACAGGCGGCGGTACTTCGTTTTTGAAGCAGGACGTAGGCGATGTGTTGCTTTCATCCGACGGCTCCGTAACGCCTTCAACAGGCAACTCGCAGACCACATCGCAAGTCAATGCTGAACTTGAACGTATGCGCGCTAAGCTTCAATCGTATATTGCGGTAAATCCTGACGTTTACGGATATATTCAGGTTTCCGGCACGTCGATCGCTTATGTTATCGTGCAGGGCGACGACAACTACTTCTATCTTGATCACCGTTGGGACGGCAAATATCTTGTAACCGGCGCTATATTCGCCGATTACCGCAACCGCCCGACGATAACCAACAACTATAACACGATACTTTACGGTCATAATCTCATGGACGGCGCAATGTTTCACGGACTTGAATACTTCTCGGACGCCGAGCTTTTCGCCACATCGAAAACATATGTTTATACGCTTGACGGCGCATACGTATTTGAACCGGTCGCGTTTTATCGAACAAAAAGCGATTACGACTATGTAAGAACACAATTTCCGACGACCGAAGCTTTCACCGAGTGGGCAGATAAGATGTGCTCAAACTCAATTCACAAAAAGGACTACGAATTTACCGCTCACGACAGAATATTAACGCTATCCACTTGCGTAAACGGAATTTCCGGATGGCGATACACATTGCAGTGCGTTTTGGTAGATTCGATCACAAACTGATGAACTCACTTGAAATCATTCGTTGCCCTATCTGCCGCGAGCGCTTCTCCTTATCGGGCAACAGCCTAAAATGCCCGAAAAATCACACATTTGATATCGCCGCATCCGGATATGTAAATCTGCTCCCGCCGGGCAAAGCCGGCAATGCGCACACAGGCGACGATCGCAGTATGATCAAATCTCGCCGCGAATTTCTGAAGCAGGGATACTACGATAATATTTCGGACTTTGCCGCGCAAAATATAGCCGAATATTCACGTTCTCATTCGATGTCTATCCTTGACGCCGGTTGCGGCGACGGCTATCACATCACACGCATCGCCGAAATACTGAACGATCGCATTTTTTCAGCAGTGGGAGTAGACGCCTCAAAGCACGGCGCAGAGCTTGCTTCAAAGTCAGCGCGCCATAGCAACTGCCGAAATTTAAGCTTTTTCGCGTCGAATATTTTCGATCTTCCGATCGGTGCTTCGACGATCGACGCTTTTATAAGTATGTTCGCCCCGATCCCGTTTGAAGAAGCGTACCGCGTCCTAAAAACAGACGGCATACTGGTCGTTATCGCCGCGGGGCGCAAACATCTTTGGGAATTGCGGCAAATTTTATATGAAAATCCAAGAGAAAGCGGAGCCGATATCGCTCAAAATGACCGCTTCGAGCTATTATCCTCGCGCGAACTTTCGTACACCTTTACCGTAAAAACACCCGAAGAACTGAATTATCTCTTTCATATGACCCCATTTTCATACAAGACCTCCATAGACGACGCTAAAAAATTAAACAATAAATACGACACAAAAATGACCGCAAACGTTATTTGCGCTGTTTTCAAAAAAAACGGAGTGTGACAAAATATGATTTCGCTATGTATACCGATGTACAACGAGAGTAAGATCGTTATCGACACCGCAAAAACTCTCCTATCAGATCTTTATGAGATCTCCGATATTCTTTCCGAGGATTTTGAGATCATTTTTGCGGACGACGGCTCGACCGACGGCGCAGGAAAGCTTCTCTCAGATTATATTTCCGAAAATTCCATCACCAATATTCGCGTTGTGGGATATTCGCAGAATCAGGGCAAAGGCCGAGCTATCCGCGAGGCTGTACTCTCCTCGCGCGGCGATTACGTTATTTACACGGATTGTGATCTTGCCTATGGCACCGAGCCGATAGTGACCGCAGTTCGCGCGCTCTCAGAAGCCGACGCGGTGATCGGCTCGCGCAATCTAACAAGCGACGGCTACGAAGGCTACACGTTCGTAAGGAAGCTCGCGTCAAAAACGTACATTAGCGTTCTCGGCGTTGCCGCGGGATTTTCCTATTCCGACTCGCAATGCGGCTTCAAGGCATTCCGCGGAGACGCGGCGCGCAAAATATTTGCACTCTGCGAGACCAATCGCTTTGCGTTTGATTTCGAAGTTTTGATGATCGCTCAGAAAATGGGACTTAATATTGCCGAGATTCCCGTAAAAATAATCAACCACCGCGATTCGACCGTACACATCGTTCGCGACAGCATAAATATGCTGAACGATATCGCAAAGATCAAAAAGCGCGTTAAGCATCTTAATCTCGGCACCGCAAAATAAACGCTCCGGCAGACGCCCTGCGATCTTCACAGGCGTTTGCTTTTTTCTTGAATTACCGTTTAATACGTGGTATAATAATCGCAGTAAGGCCTTGTCGGTGACAAGCTTTTTGGCTATCGTCCGTCGTATTCTCTCGCTTACCTGTGTGCTTGGCTGCTTTGCGAAAATGTCCATATAATATAATTCTTTCGTTTCACGATACAATAAATACAGTACATATATTCGGAGGTCATTATGCCTGACATCAAAAACTCTGTTTCGCTAAAAAAGATCATCGACGAGCATCAGCTCCGCGTCATCGCCCTGCCAGCGCCTGCGGAAGAAATAACTATCACGCGAACCGAGATAACGCGCCCGGGCCTGCCGCTCACGGGATTTTTTGAAAATTTTGAATCTACTCGCATTTTTATTATCGGCTCTACCGAATCGGTCTATCTTAAAAGCCTTCCCGCCGACGTTTGTCATGAAAGACTCACCGATTTTTTTGCGCATCACCCCGCCGCTGTAATAGTCGCGCACAACAATGACATCAGCCACGAAATGATCGAGCTGGCAAAATATTTTGAGATCCCGCTTCTCGCTTCTGTGGAAAACACAAGCTCACTTATGGCGGCACTTATCGCATTTCTGAATCTGCATCTCGCTCCGATGATCACCCGTCACGGCGTATTGGTCGAAGTATACGGCGAAGGAATACTCATTCTCGGCGACAGCGGCGTCGGAAAAAGCGAGACCGCGATCGAGCTTGTCAAGCGCGGTCACCGACTTATCGCCGATGACGCCGTCGAGATCAGGCGCGTATCAAAAAAGGCGCTTGTCGGTTCAGCGCCGGAGATCATCAAGCATTATGTCGAGCTTCGCGGAATTGGTATAATCGACGTAAAACGCTTGTTCGGTATGGGCGCCGTAAAAGATACGGAAAAGATCGACATGATAATCAAGCTTGAGCCGTGGGTACAGGGAAAAATGTACGACAGACTCGGACTTGACGCCGAATACACCGATATAATGGGCATCACCGTTCCGACAACCACGATTCCCGTGCGTCCTGGTCGAAATCTCGCTATCATTCTCGAAATAGCCGCGATGAACAACCGCCAAAAGAAAATGGGCTATAACACAGCCGAGGAGTTTAATAAGAGATTGATGGGACAAATGGGCATCAACTGACATGGAAAAGCTACTGATATTTTCCGATACCCACGGCGTCACATCCGTGATGTCAAATGCCCTAAAGTGCAATCAGCACTGCGCGACGACCGTTATTCACCTTGGAGACGGAACCGACGACGCCGAAAGCGTTATGAATCTCTATCCACAAATTCCTCTCGTCACCGTGCGCGGCAATCGCGAGGACTACTATTCGATGTTTTCCTCCGCCCCGCGCGAAACAACGCTTGATATCGGTGGATTACGGATATTTTTGTGTCACGGTCACACGTATAACGTTAAAAGCTCCGTAAATCAGGCAATATACCGCGCGATCGAGCAACGAGCCGATATATTGCTCTACGGGCACACGCATATTGCAGATTATTCGATCGTCGCCGGAATCGACGAAACACACCCGCTCCATGTTGTAAATCCAGGCTCGGCGAGGACCTGCTATGCGGAAATAATAATTGACGCATCAAAGCCCAAAATCAATTTAATCCGAACATAAATAAAAACCGCTGCACATATCGGTAAGATACGTACAGCAGTTTTTTATTGAATATTTATTTTACGATAACGCCTACGCCGTCGGGAATAACGGTCACCGTACCGCGATATGATAAAAGTTCATCGGCGAGCGTCAGCGCTTCGTCTATCGAGTGCGCAGGAATCATATGAAGATCGCGCACAATATCATCCGGTGCTTCCGATACAAAAATAACACGCGCCTTCATTAGAACTCGCGCAAGCACCTGAGCCTGCCACTGATCGACCGCAGTAGCACTGCGCGGAGTTTCTAAAAATTTTTGCATTAATCGTGCGTTATCCCGTTCTGACGCGAAAAATCTGTGAAACGCTTCTCCACCGTGTCCGTCGCGCGACTCTGAGCAGGCAATGATAACTCCGCCCTCCTTCACCGAGGCTTCCGCCGCCGTCATAGATTTCACCGCTTGATATATGTTTTGATCAAGCGGATAACCTCCGTTTGATGTAATCACAATATCCGCCTCTTTAGCGTCCACACCGCATCCGCTGAGCAGATGATCGCAACCTGCCCTGTGTGCTTTTTCCGGTTCACCTGCAACTGCGTAAACGATCTCGTGATTTTCATTCAGAATAACATTTAATATGAACGCAAGTCCTGCTTGCTTAGCCGCCCACTGCATATCGCGGTCGATCGGATTACCGTCAAGTCTCCCCGCGCGCGCCTCGGAAGACGCAATAAATTCGGAACAGTGATTTGCCAAGACCGCTCCGCGTGAAGCAATTCCCGGAAGAACGCTCTTGCGACCGCCGGAAAATCCCGCGAAAAAGTGTGGCTCGATGAACCCTTCCGATACAAGAAGGTCCGCCGACGCTGCCACACTATCTATAAACAGCTCGCCGCCCGACGGTAAAAATCCGAGACTGACGTGATCGGGCGAATCGCAGTCATGCACGACGATCTTTTCATTTTCCGCAATATCACTGCCGAATTTATCTATTATCTCATCTTTCGTCATCGAGCGATGGCATCCCGTTGCTATCAAGATCGTAATATCGGCAGCGGGGTTACCGCGCCTGATCTCGCGAAGCATCGGGGGAATCAAATACCGGCTCGGAACCGGGCGCGTATGGTCGGAAGCAATGATCGCAACTTTGTTTTTCCCTCTCGCCAGCTCTGCAAGCGTCGGCGATGCTATCGGATTCGCGAGCGCACTCTCGACGATCTCGCTTTGAGCTTTCTTAGGAGAAGCTTTACTCATATCAGAGCTTAAGACCGCTAAAAATCGCGACGATTCAATATTCGCTTCAAGCGAGTTCTTTCCGTAAGGAATACTGATCTTCATAAATACTGTCCTTTCCCGATCATTTTGTAAAAATATCCGTTAGCATCAGTATAACCGGATATATTCAATCTGTCAAGCATAAAACAAAAATCGCCGCATTGAGCGACGATAATTGCGATAATCGGCGCGCCCCTCGGGGTCAGCGTGCCGCTTACCGTATTATTATATTCAGCTTCGATAGATTTATATACA
>CAYXNQ010000029.1:0-13072 GCA_964466545.1 uncultured Lachnospiraceae bacterium
ACGGTCAGCATAACTGCCGAGATTCTGTGAGTTTTCGCGTCGATTCTGTTGTTGCTTTGGGACAATTTTAACACCAATGCCTTTCGATAGGGGGTTGCCGATTGTTATCAATATAATAATATTTATGCTTTTGTCCGATTATACTGCGCTGAAATAAAATTATAAAAATTCAGGCACACGGTATGCCGTATGCCCAAATTCAGTCGGTATATCAATTGAAATACTCGCTTAAGCGCGAAAAGCCGGAGGTCAACGCGCTGAGCAGATTTGAAAAGAAACCGCCGTCAAGCGTTTCGTTATCGTCCGTATTTTCGATCACTTCAATTTTTTCTCCGCCTGAAATTGTGATGAATTTCTTCTCTATCGTGTCGCCTTTTACCATTCCTATATCATCTGCGGCGAGGTTTTCTATCACGCGAATGTCGTCGCGTTTTTCTATCTCTATCGCGATACTCGAAATGTCTGCGGAAAGCTGATTTTTTTCTGTCTTAAGTTTTGATATCTCGCTTTGATAGCCGCTGATACGGCTGTAGCTGAAAATTATCATCATCAGCAGCGTGCCGAGAATGATCAGCGAAAGAATAAATCCGAATGGGATCGATGGAGCTTTCACTGCGATAGCGTCGCCGTCGGCTTTATTTTTGAAGAACGACGCGAGCGGATTCTCGCGTTTCCTCGGAAGCGGCTTGCTCGCTTTTTTGACGGTGAGGCTCCGGCGCTTTGCCGTTTGTTTGGTCGGCTTTTGCCTTACGTTTGAAGTCTCGCGGGCAACGCTTTCGTTTTTTACGTTTTCTCCGATCTCGTCATACATTTCAAACGGATCGAAGCTTTCCTTTGCTTTTTTCAAAAGGACGTTCTTTTTAGATGAATCAAATGCTGCTTTTGCGCGTGGTGTATATTTCTTTTTCAATCTTTCGCACATTTGATTATCTGTGCGTGTGCTTGCGGCATTTGTCATTTTTTCGTCCTTTCTTTTATTTATAGATTTTCAAATCCGCGTAGCTTTGCGCTTCGCGATCTCGGATTTTCGTTAAGCTCGTCGCTTGAAGGAAGGAGCGGCTTTTTGGTAAGTATTTTGACCTTAGGCTTTGCTCCGCAAACGCACACGGGAAAATCCGGCGGGCAGGTGCAGGAGTTCGCGAGCGACTGAAATGTTTGCTTCACGATGCGGTCTTCAAGAGAGTGAAATGTTATGACCGACGCGCGTCCGGTGGGATTCATTCTGCTTTGCGCTTCGCGTATCGACGGTTCTATCGCCGACAGCTCGCCGTTTACTTCGATCCTGATCGCCTGAAACGATCTTTTTGCCGGATGCTGAGCTTCTCCGTACCTTGCCTTTGCCGGCATTGCCGCCGCGATTATATCGGCGAGCTGTTTAGTCGTGCTGATAGGAGCTTGCTCTCTTTGTCTGAGAATAGCCGCGGCTATCTTTGAGGCGAATTTTTCCTCGCCGTAATCACGCAGTATCCTTGTTAGATTTCCGTGCGAGTATGTGTTGACGACATCCTCGGCGGTCAGGGGAGAATTTGTATCCATGCGCATATCGAGCCGCGCGTCTTCCATATAAGAAAAGCCGCGTTCGGGAGTATCAAGCTGATATGAGGACACTCCGAGATCCCACAGTGCGCCGTCGATCTTTTCTATGCCAAGCTCGTCCAGCACGTTGCCTATCTCATAGTAATTTGCGTTGACGACGGTCACTTTTGAGCCGAATTCGGCAAGGCGAGCGCGGCACACGGCGTTTGCGTCTTTATCTCTGTCGAGTGCGATAAGTTTACCGGTGGTGAGTCTTTTTGCGATCTCATACGAATGTCCGCCTCCGCCGCTCGTGCAGTCTACGTATATACCGTCCTCTCGGATGTTCAGCATATCCACGGCTTCACGCAGCATGACGGAATAATGATTAAATACTATATCGCTCATAAATTAAAATCCAAGCTCAAGCATAAGGCTTTGAATGTCTGCGGCGTTTTCGTTTTCGCGGTAGGCGTCGTATTTATCCTCTGCCCAGATTTCGCTGTATTTTCCGCAGCCGATTACCACTGCGTTTTTCTCGATTCCCGCGTAAGCGAGGAGCGTCGGGGGAAGGATTATTCGTCCCTGCGAATCCGGTTGAACGTCGGTCGCGTCGGCGTAAATAAATCTTGCTATTGCGGAAGCTTTTGCGCGAGGCAGAGCTTCGAGCTTTTCGTTGAATTTTTCCCATTCGTTCATGGAATATATCGTGAGGCACGGATCAATGCCGCGCACTATCATAAACGATTCGCCGAGTTGTTCGCGATGCTTTGCCGGAATAAAAAATCTGTTTTTACCGTCAACGGTATGTCTGAAAGTGCCTGTCAGCATTAAAGTTGCCTCCTTTCACCGAAATCGCTCCAAAATAGGGGTTTTTGCTCCAAAATCCACCTAATCGTATTATACAGCTTAACGAAGAAAATATCAATACCCAATAGAAAATTTTTTGATTTTTTACAACACTTTTTTTCGTATTTCTTGCTATTTCCGCATAAAAATCGTCACGGAAATACTATAAAGGAACAAAAAACGATTTTCCCTGCATTTTCCGCGAATATATTGCCTTTTGCGAATGGATTTTGATTCAGGCGAAAATTTCGATTGACATTGAGCTTTGTGCATGGTATAATCAACTGAGCACTTATTAAAGTGAAATACGAATATGATTTTGGAGGCTGTAATGCTTGCTCAAACTCCCCCTATGGGCTTTAACACATGGAATACCTTCGGTCACGATATAAACGCAGATATGATACGCGAGACCGCCGACGCCATGGTCGATCTCGGATATCTTGACGCAGGATATAATTATCTTGTAATCGACGACTGCTGGTCCGAAAGAGACCGCGATCCCGAAACAAACAAGATCGTTCCCGACAAGAGAAAGTTCCCGGACGGCATGAAGGTCGTTTCCGATTACGTACATTCTAAGGGACTTAAGTTCGGTATGTATTCCTGTGCGGGAGTTCGCACTTGCGCTAACTTTCCCGGAAGCTTTGGCCATGAATTTCTTGACGCGAAGACATTTGCGGAATACGGCTGTGACTTTTTGAAGTACGATAACTGTAACCGTCCCGATGTTGTCGGCCCTCATCTGTATTACCGTATGGGTATGGCTCTCAGAAACTGTGGCAGAGATATTCTTTTCTCCGCTTGTAACTGGGGAATGGATCACGTACATCAGTGGGTACGCTCCGCCGGCGCGCATATGTACCGTTCTACCGGTGATATATTTGACTCGTTCCAGTCCTTTACGGATATCGCTCTTTCTCAGCTTGATAAATTCGGCTATTCCGCTCCCGGCTGCTTCAACGATATAGATATGCTTACCTGCGGAATGTACAATAAGGGTAACGTTGCCGTTGGCGGTTGCACGACAGAGGAATATACGGTTGAATTTGCGCTTTGGTGTATGCTCGGCGCTCCGCTCATGCTCGGATGCGACATACGCAATCAGAACGATGATATGCACAAGCTCCTCACAAATCGCGAGCTTATCCGTATCAATCAGGATCCCGAATGTCGTCCTGCGTTCGTTCCTTCGAGAAGCAACCAGAAGGATATGGTTCTTTGCAAATATCTTTCGGACGGTGAATTTGCTCTCGGCTTCTTTAATCTTACCGAGCATAAGAGCACGATGTTCGCTTACTTTGAGGATATCGGTCTTACAAACGAATTCGGTTGCAATGTAGAGCTTACCGATGTGTTTACCGGCGAGAAAAAGGTATCGAGCGAATATCACATGGAATTCATCGAAGGTCACACTTGCCGCGTTTACCGTTGCAAACTTGTAAAATAATATGCAACCGCAACTATGCAAAAAATGCGGTAAAGAGGTCGGGCATTACGATATTGCGATGACGCGCAAGATGATAAATCGCGGCGCGACCGAGTATTACTGTCTCGAATGTCTATGCGAGCGGTATAATATGACTATGGAGAGAATGGAGGAGCTTATAAAGCGGTTTCGCGATATGGGCTGTACTCTGTTTTAACGGATAAAAAAGCGCAGAGGCTTCCTTGTTTTCGGGGAAGCCTCTGCGCTTTTTTAGTCTGGGTTATTTGCAGTTTTCGCCGTTTTCGTTTTTATCGCTGTATTCCGCGCGTGCGTTCTTTGCCTGAGTTTTTTTGCCGCAACCGCAGCCCTTCTTCTTTTCTTCGGGAGTTTCTTCGGGGGTGTTTTCGTTTTCGGGGATATTCTTTTTAGCCATTATATTTTTCGCCTTTCGATTATTGAAGCCGTAGGCTTCGAGCTTATTCTTTCCGAAGAATTGCGCTTTATACGTCAAACAGCGATGTGAGCGTGAAAAGAATATCTGCGCAATCCGCGCGCGTCAGTTCGTTTTGCGAGCAGATCGCTCCGCTTTCCGATCTTTTGAATATACCAAGCTCGTTCAGCGCATAAAGCGAGCTTTTTGCCCATGCGGGTATACTTTCGTCATCCGACCAGACCGGAGTTATATCAGAGGCGCTTGCGCGAATGATATTGTTGAGGATAACGGCGGCCTCGGCTTTTGTGATCGGCGTATTCGGATTAAAGCAGAGCTTGCCGTCGGTTTCGCTTCCGCTGATTATGCCGAGGTGATATGCCGCGAAAACATATGGTCGGTCGGCGTCGCTTAACTGATCGTCATCTGCGAATACCGTGGACGCGACCGTGGGGAGCTTATCGGCGCCGAGACAGTTCATTGCCATTACAAGAAAATCCACGCGCGAAACGGAAAGCTCCGGATTGAAGCAGACGGAGTTTCCGATGCTCTCTGCTTTCATCAATCCGCGCTCTACCGCGGCGATCGCCGCATTGTGCGCCCAATGCTCGTCCATGTCGGAAAATACAAGCTTGCTTTTCTGCTTTGTAATCGTGACTGTCATTGCCGCGGTATCTGAGTAATTTCCGTATTCGTCACGGACGCGATAGGAAAAACAGTCCTGACCGGAGCTGCCGCTGTAGGGCGTGTATTTGAAATATCCGGAGCTTTTGTCGAGAAGTACGAGCAGACCCTTTTCGGGATAATCGGATATCTCGAATATTATCGCGTCTCCGTCGGGATCGTTTCCGCTCAGGTTACCGAAAATGCTGATATTTTCGATCGTGGACACGCTTACGTTTTCCGCGCCGCCCGCCGTGGGTGATGAATTGTTATCTGCGATCAGACGGAGCTGACATTCGATCGAATACGAATTATCTGTCGTAAAAGTGAAGCTGCTTTCTTCAATACCGCCGTTCGGCACGTATTTCAGCTTGGAGAGATTTTTTGCGGATATGCTTTGATTTTCGCGCACTGTGCTATCTCCGAGAATGAGCTTGCCTTCGTCCGAGGGCGGAAGCTTTGTGATCGTTATTGCGCGACATTCCGTTCCGCAGGCGAGGTCAAAATCTGATCTTGTGAAGCTTATGGAGTTATACATAAAGCCTGTTTTTACCATGCGGGATTCATGCGCGATATTATCAAGCGCGGGTGAGAGCGGCGCGGCTGAGGCAATTGTAAGGCTTGCCGCGGCGAGTGCAAGCAGGGTGAATAGCGAAAAAAGCTTGAGATGCGATCTTTTCATTTGTTGCCATCCTTATCAGCAAAGATTTTTACAACAAAAGTATCCGTTTGGAGAGGTAATTCTATACATAAAAATTGTAAAGAAATATTGAAATTGCGTTTTGATTGGTGTATAATGAAGCTTACATAAAAATTTTGATTTTTTGAGCGGCGCGTTGCTTTCGCAAAATTTTCGTGCCCGATCAGAAGGAGTTATCATGCTGGATATCAGAATTGAAGCTGTAAAAGAGAGAAAGCAAAAGCCGGATTATTCCAATCTCGGATTCGGCAAGTATTTTACGGATCATATGTTTATTATGGATTATGAGGCTGGCAAGGGCTGGCACGACGCGCGCATAGTTCCGTACGGCCCCATCGCGCTTGATCCCTCTGCTATGGTATTCCATTACGCACAGGAGCTTTTTGAGGGGCTCAAGGCTTACAGACGCGCAGACGGCAGCGTTCAGCTTTTCCGCCCCGATAAGAATATCGAGCGCATGAATAATACCTGTGACAGACTTTGCGTTCCGAGGATCGATCCTGATGACGCGCTTCAGGCAATAAAGGCTATCGTGAAATTCGATGAAGAATGGGTTCCTCATGATGAGGGCACGTCGCTCTACATTCGTCCGTTCATTATTGCTACGGACGAGCATCTCGGCGTTCATCCGTCCAAGCATTATATGTTTATAATAATCCTTTCTCCTGTCGGCTCTTATTATGCCGAGGGCATCAATCCCGTAAAGATATATATCGAGCGCGAATATGTACGCTGCGTAAAGGGCGGCACGGGATATGCAAAAACAGGCGGCAACTACGCTGTGTCTCTGATCGGTCAAAAAAAGGCGGAGGACCTTGGATATGCGCAGGTTCTTTGGCTTGACGGCGTTCACAGAAAATACATCGACGAGGTCGGCGCGATGAACGTATTCTTCGTTATCGACGGAGTATGCGTAACTCCCGCTCTCGATGAAGGCAATATTCTTCCCGGTGTAACTCGCCGTTCTTGCGTTGAGCTTCTCAAAGCGTGGGGATATCCCGTTGAAGAAAGAAAGGTCTCGGTCGACGAACTTCATGAAGCGTATAAGGCAGGCAAGCTCACGGAGGCGTTCGGCACCGGTACGGCGGCCGTTATTTCTCCGATCGGCGAGCTGAATGATGACGGAGATAAAATGATAATCAACGACGGAAAGATCGGCCCTGTATCTCAGAAGCTGTACGATAATCTCACCGGTATTCAGTGGGGCAGACTCGACGATCCGTTCGGCTGGACCGTTCGCGTTTGATCTGTGTTTGATAGGATAACGAAAGAGGAGCTTGAAGCTGTAAGCTCCTCTTTTGCTAAAAAATACGATATCAATCTGTATTCGGTATCCGTATATGACGGCGGCGAGCTGATCGACTATGTATCTTCGCGCGCCAATCGCTCGAACAACTGTTATTCCGTGGCAAAGGCCTTTGTCAGCGCGGCGATAGGAATGCTGGAGTCGGACGGGCTTTTGTCGGTAAGCGACACGGTTGCAAAGCTGCTTGACGGCGAGCTTACGTTTGATTATGATCATGCGTGGGACGTTGTGACCGTTCACGATCTGCTTCGCCACAGAGCCGGACTTGACCGCGGATTTCTGGATATAGACGCCGATTCTCCGGAGGAATATCCTTCGCGCGATTATCTCATGATGGTGCTGAATCGACCGCTTCCGTTCAGGCACGGGGAGCACGAGCGTTACAGCGACGCGGTCTATTATGTGCTGTCACGGATAGTGACAAGCGTCAGCGGCAAAAGGCTGGACGACTACCTTCTGGAAAAATTGTTCGCGCCGCTCGATTTTTCCGAATTTGCGATGAGTAAATGTCCGAATGGATATCCGATAGGGGCAACGGGGCTTTACGCCTCAAGCCACGACGTCTGCAAGCTCGGAGCGCTGTATGCCGAGGGCGGAGCTTGGCGCGGCGAGAGATTGCTCAGCGAGGCATGGATCGACGCGAGCTGTCGGTATTCATATTCGTTTAAGCCTATGAAAAACAGCGGCTTTTACGCCAAAGGCGGAATGTTCGGTCAAATGCTGATGTTTTCCCGTGATACAAGGCGGGCTATGGCGTGGCATTCGTGCGAGCGAAAGAACGATACTCGGAAATTTGCAGACGAAATGGCGAATTGGCTTCAGAAAAAATAAAATTAAGCGAGTCGATAATGAGGATCGGCTCGCTTTTGATATGCAAAAGAAAACCACCGACAATGTCGGTGGTTCAAATAATCTTAGCTATGCTCAATGTCAATCATCTGCGCAAAGCGAGGTACAAATATAAAAATCACAATGAGAAATGACTTACAAGTACGAAAAATCGCGATAGCGCATTTTAACAGTAGCAGAGTATCTCGCACAAATAAAGCTATATAAGCTCGGCGGTAATGGCGCTGAGGTGGAGTGGGCAAGCGTTGCTTCGGTTGCGTTTTGTGCAAGGCGAGCTGCGCGGGCTATTTTGAATTAAGCGATCACATTCCGAAGTTTCGCGTGTAGATGTCGATCATCTCTCCACGGCTCAAACGGTACGGGCTGTTTGAGAAATTGCCTGCATTTTCGACGCGCGATACGTGTTCTTCGATCTCGTCTGCGGTAAGGCGGAGCTTTACGCCTGCGGCTTCGGATAGCAAAGCCTTGAGCTTTTCTCCGTTTATGCCGACGGCGGTATAAATTTCGTTAGCTTTATCCGTGCCAACTGAAGTAAGCTCATTATAGGTCAGAAATGCGCTTTCGAATGCGGCGCAGGCTTTGCCGTGAGGCACGCCTTCGCTCAGAGTTATGCTGTATCCGAGAGGATGCGGAAAGCCGGTTCCGGTATGCGCGATCGCCATTCCGGCAAGGCAAGACGCCTGTATAAGAGTTGCGCGTTCTTTTTTGCTGTAATTGTCGCCGTGCACGTTTTCTCCCGAAAATATTACCGATGTGATAAGCTTTGCGGCGTGCAACGCTACTGCAGCTGATGCGGGCGTTGATCTTGGAGACATATACGATTCGATCGAATGGCAGAGCGCGTCAAGGGCGGTACTCATTGTATAATTGGCGTTCAACGAATATGTGTACTTGGGGTCAAGCAGGGCGAGCTTGGGGTAAGATGAGCGGCTTTTGAAGGTCTTTTTTACGAGGCCGCCGGACTGTGTGATGACGGCGTAATTGTTGACCTCCGAACCTGTGCCGGCGGTCGTGGGAATGGCGATCAGAGGGAGAGAGGGCGCGGTCATTATTTCCGTGTTGTACAGCTCCGCTTCCTTTGCGGTCGGATTTGCGGCGTATGCGGCGATCGCTTTTGCCGCGTCGATCGGAGAGCCGCCGCCGATCGCGATTACAAAATCCGCGTGAAGCTTGATCGCTTCTTTCGCTCCTGTATAGCAATCCTCGATGCGCGGATTTTCGGTTATCTGATCAAAATGAGAAAATTTTATTCCGAGAGAGGAGAGAGCTTCTTTTACGTCGGAAAGAGCGCCGCATTTTTTGGCGGAGCTTTTTCCCGTTACGATCAGAGCCGTGTTGCCGAGCTTCAGGAGCTGCGGCTCACTTTTGAGCAGATCCTCGCCGGAATAGACGGTAGTCGGAATATTAAATACGGGAGATATCATATTAATTCGCTTTCTTGTCAAATGAAATAATGAAGGAGACAAAGCGATACGCTTGCCTCCTCATTAACGGATTTAGATCTTTTCCTTGACCTTGGAGTTCTTTCCGACTCTGTCGCGGAGGTAGTAGAGCTTTGCGCGTCTAACCTTACCGTATCTGATAACGTCAACCTTGTCAACGTTCGGAGAGTGGAGCGGGAAAGTCTTTTCTACGCCGCAACCGTATGCAACGTGGCGTACTGTGAAGGTTTCGGAGATTCCTGCGCCGTGACGGCTGATTACTGTTCCCTCGAAAAGCTGGATTCTCTCGCGGTTACCTTCTTTGATCTTGTTGTGAACACGAACTGTGTCACCGATGTTGAAAACGGGTACGTTTTCCTTAAGCTGCTCTTTAGCAAAAGCGTCGAGTTTTGTCATTGTCGACTCCTTTCAAAAATCAAGAACATTCATGCAGAGCGCGCAGCGGACTGTTCTGTAATACGGCATAAGCCAAATAGTATTATATCATAAAATATCCGCAATTGCAATAGCAACTGCGGATATTTTTAGATTTTTTGCAAATTAATACAGCTTTGTTCTGTCGAAATCGGGATCGCGCTCAAGAAGCTCGGGCTTTCCGATGAGTTCTTTGATGTCGATCGGTCTGCCTTCTTTGATGGATTTGTTGACAGCGGTTCCGAGAAGAACGGAGAATGCCGCTTCGTGCGATCCGCATCTTTGTTCTTCAAGCGGCGGATTCTTTCCGGCAAAGAGGACGTTGCGCAGGGCTGTATCCGAGCCGCCGTGAGAGCCTACGCCGGGAATGGGCATGGAATATGTTGTGATATTTCCGTTCAGATCTATAAATCTTACGAAATCGAAGGTCTCGTTTTTGCGAAGTCCGCCGTTACTGAAGTAATTTACTTCAAAGCGGCCCTTCTCGCCGTTTATATTCATCTTGAAGCCTTCGTAAGGTGCGTTGGAGGTTTCAGTATATGTCATTACCGTGCCGTTCTCGTATTCGACTGCAACGCACATTGTGTCGTATATATCGATGTTTTCGTCAAATACGCAACGGTCGATCATATATCCGTCGTATTTTTCGTTATCGACATACATCTTCTTTGCGTCGCTGTCGGGCTGGTAATAAAATTCGCAGCTGTCAGTGTACGGACATTCGCTACAACGCTTAGCGCGGCGAGTTCCGTTTTTGCCGTACAGACGAAGCTTTCCGAAAGCGCTAACGGTCTTCGGGTGGCTGTCTACGAGCCAGTTTATATTATCAAAGTGGTGAGTAGCTTTTGTTATCGCGAGACCGCCGCTCAGATCCATATATGCATTCCATCTGCGGTAATAGCTTGCTCCGTGATTGCCTGCGATCTTCGGACGCGCGAGCATCCATTCGTAGTTTACGGTGTAGATATCGCCGAGAAGCGGCATAAGCTCCTTAAGCTTTGTGATATGAGCTGTATAGCGATCGTTAAAGCAAGCGCCGATATAGTTGTTGTATTCGCGCTCTGCCTCAAGGATAGCGCGGCACTGGTCTTCGTTTATGCACATCGGCTTTTCGGTGAATACCTGCACGCCCGCTTTGATTCCCTTGATTATGTATTCTGCGTGGAACTTGTCAACTGTCGTGACGATGATGCAGTCGGGCTTTGCCTTTTCCATAAGCTCCTCGAAGCTCTTGAAAACGGGTACGCCGCCGCACGCTTCGGATACGACGCAAGCTCTGCCGTAGTTTATATCGTAGATGCCGACAAGCTCTGCCGTATCTGCGTATTCCTGCACGATCGGGAGGGCATAGGACGAGCGACCGCGTCCGCTTGCTCCGATGAGGGCAAATTTTTTCTTAGCCATTATCAAAAATCCTCCTTATCTTTTCAAAAGCGTGGGATCGCCGATAAATTCGTCGATGACTACAGTCTTGCGTTCTTTGATTGCTTCGTTTGCGGCTGCGCCGACGAGGATCGAGTATGCGCCGTCAAGCGCTCCTGCGCGCTGAGTCGGAATTACAGGATCCTGACCGCCGTAAAGTACCTTGCGAAGCGCGGGGTCTGCGCCGTCGTGTCCACCTGTTTTGGCGATAGGCTCGGAGTAGGTGACGACATTGCCTTCGTTGTCGATGAAGCGAACGTAATCTACCATTTCGTTCTTACGCAGTCCGCCTTCCGAGTAGTAGTTGACTTCTATGCGTCCCTTAGAGCCTGTGATATACAGCTTGTGACCCTCATACGGAGCGGCAGAGGATTCCGTATATGACATAATAGTGCCGCCGCTGTATTCAACGATGATCGCCATGGAGTCGTATATGTCGATCTTTTCGTCAAATACGCAACGGTCTACCATGTAACCGTCGTATTTTTCGTTATCGACATAGAGCTTCTGCATATCTTCATCTATGGGTGTATAGAATTCGCACGAATCCTTATGTGAGCATTCGAGGCAACGTGTAGCGTGCTTTGTGCCGTTCTTTCCGTATACGCGGAGCTTACCGAACGCGGATACCTTCTCCGGCTTTTGACCGAGAAGCCAATTAATCATATCAAAGTGGTGCGTAGCCTTTGTGATCAAAAGGCCGCCGCTCTTTTCCATATATGCGTTCCAACGGCGGTAATAGCTTGCTCCGTGTGCGCCTGTCAGCTTATTTCTGGGAAGCAACCAGTCGAAGTTAACGGCATAAACGTCTCCGACCATGGGGATAAGCTCCTTAAGGCGAGAGAGCGTTGCGGAGTAGCGAACGTTGAAGCATACGCCGATCTTATTATTATATTCGCGCTCTGCTTCGAGGATAGCGCGGCACTGCTCCGCGTTTATGCACATCGGCTTTTCCGTGAATACCTGCACTCCGGCTTTGATGCCGCGAATGATATATTCTGCGTGATAGCAGTCTACGGTTGCGACGATAATGCAATCCGGCTTTGTCTCCTCGAGCATTTTATCAAAATCAGTGTAAACGGGAGCGCCGCCTGCCGCTTCTGCGACTACGCAAGCTCTGCCGTAATTTATATCAAATACTGCAACGAGCTCGGCAACGTCCGAATATTCCTCTTTGATCGGAACAGCGTACATTCCGCGACCGCGAAAGCTTGCGCCGACCAAGGCATATCTTTTTTTAGCCATTGATTATTACCTTCCTTATTTTAATTATAGCATATCAATGTTGAGCTTTATGTGATTATAGCACGTTTGAAATTTTAAGTCAATAGCTTAGCGGGGAAATTTGTACCAAGTGCGGTCATTCGATCGCGAGCAGCTTGAGAACTGCGTCCGCCGCGTTGGTGAAGCCTGTCAACGTGCCGACGTTACCGGCTGTAACTCTGCTTCCGAAAACGATCAGCGGGACATATTCGCGCGTATGATCCGTGCCGTAATATGCGGGATCGCAGCCGTGATCGGCGGTCAAGATGAGTACGTCGTCCTCGCGAAGTTTCAAAAGCAGACGCGAAAGTCCGTGATCAAGCTCCGCTATGGCGTCCGAGTATCCCACGGAATTTCTTCTATGCCCGAATTTTGAATCGAAGTCTACTAAATTTACGAAACAGATGCCGTTAAAATCCCGATCTGCAATATCGAGAGTTTTTTCTATTCCGTCGGCGTTGCTTTCCGTGTGGATATCTTGTCCGATGGATTTGCCGGCAAATATATCGCCGATCTTTCCGACTCCGATGACGTCAAGCCCCTGCGCCTTTATTTTGTCGAGCATGGTCGTTTCCGTTGGCGGAAATGCATAATCGCGGCGGTTAGACGTTCTGGTGAAATTCGGATATTCACCTGTGAAAGGACGTGCGATCACTCTGCCGACCTCATGCTCTCCGACTAAGATTTTCCTTGCTGCTTTGCAGTATTCCCACAGCTTTTCGTGAGGAACGATGTCTTCGTGCGCGGCGATCTGGAATACGCTGTCGCCGGAGGTATATACGATAAGCGC
>CAYXNQ010000030.1:0-13025 GCA_964466545.1 uncultured Lachnospiraceae bacterium
AATGGAAGAAGCGTTTCAAAAGCATATATCGGAACGCAAAGGAAAAACGGCATAGCCACAGACTATACCGTTTAACAAAAATAACTATTTAATTTAGATGCAAGAGCCGCTTGGGGCACCTTCCTTACGGAGGATGCCCCAACGGCACCTCGATTTTTTATTATTTTAGTCAAGCGGCTTCATCGTCGGGAACAGCAGAACGTCGCGGATGGACGCGCTGTCGGTGAGGAGCATTACAAGTCTGTCTACACCGAAGCCGAGACCGCCTGTAGGCGGCAAGCCGTATTCGAGCGCGGTGATATAATCGTCATCGACCTTAGCGGTAGAGTTCGGATCCTCCTTCAGCTTTGCTGCTACCTGCGCTTCAAATCTGCCCTTTTGATCTATCGGATCGTTAAGCTCGGAGAAGGCGTTGCCGTATTCTGTACAGCAAATAAAATACTCAAACCTTTCCGTAAATCTCGGATCTTCCGGCTTTCTCTTAGCAAGCGGGCTGTTTTCAACAGGATAATCGTATATAATTGTCGGCTGTATCAGCTTATCCTCAACATATGCGTCAAACAGCTCAACGAGGACCGCACCCTTCGTTGCGTCCTTCGGAACTTCGACATGAAGCCTCTTTGCCTCGTCTCTCGCCGCGGCGTCATCGGTCCACGCATAATAATCCGCTCCACTGTATTTTTTAACAGCTTCAGCCATCGTCAGCTTTTCCCAATGTCCGAGATCTATTTCAACGCCCTGATACGTTATCTTCGTAGAGCCGCATATCTTTTCGGCAAGCATCGGATACATCTCTGTGACGATATCCATCATGCCCTTGTAATCCGTATATGCCTGATACAGCTCGATCGACGTAAATTCGGGATTGTGCTTTGTGTCCATTCCTTCGTTTCGGAATATTCTGCCGACCTCATACACGCGATCGAATCCGCCTACGATCAATCTCTTGAGATACAGCTCGGTCTCTATTCTGAGATACATATCAAGATCGAGCGTATTGTGATGCGTCTTAAACGGGCGGGCAGCCGCGCCGATCTCATGCGTCGTAAGGATCGGGGTGTCTACCTCAAGGAAGCCCTTTGAATCAAGGAAGCTTCTGATCTCCTTGAGTATGAGGCTGCGGCGCACAAAGGTATCCTTTACTTCGGGATTTACAATAAGATCAAGATAACGCTGACGGTATCTCGTATCCGTATCCTTGAGGCCGTGGAACTTTTCGGGGAGCGGAAGCAGTGATTTTGCCAAAAGCTCTATCGACTGAGCGTGAACGGATATCTCGCCTCTGCGAGTTCTGAACACAAAACCGGTCAGTCCGATAATATCGCCGATATCCCACTTCTTATATGCGTCAAAGGTCTCCTCGCCTACATCGTTGATTCTGATGTAGCACTGGATCCTGCCCTTTGAATCCATGATATCTATAAAATTCGCCTTGCCCATGTCGCGACGGCTCATCATTCTGCCTGCGATAGACACAGTTTTTCCGTCATAAGTGTCAAAATTTCCCGTGATATCCGTTGTATACGCCGTAAAATCGAATTTTACTTTTTCAAACGGATTTTGACCTGCGTCTACGAGCGCCGCAAGCTTATCATGGCGGATCTTAATTATTTCCGAGATCTGCTCTGCGCTTTCCGTCTCATCTTCGAGCGGAAGGTTTACTGCATTTTCATTTTCTGTCATATCATCATTGTCCTTTCGATCGGATCGTTTTTCCGCTCAGCGCGGATATTCTTCTTCAAGCCGAGGCCTTCCTCCGCTTCGATATTTCGCGATATCCGAATTTTACTTTTGCTTGCGCTCAACAGAACGCACGTTCAGCTTGTAATCTCCGCCCGGAGCTTTAACGATAACATCGTCTCCCGCCTTAGATCCGAGGAGAGCCTGACCGATCGGGCTCTTATCCGCAATCTTTCCGGAGACCGAATCCGAATCGTTTGTGCTTACGATCTGATATTCACATTCCTCGTCCATATCGTAATCGTAGACCTTTACCGTAGATCCGACGTATACTACGCCGACCTTAAGCTCGCTTTCATCGATGATCTTAGCGTTTGCGACCATCTCCTCAAGCTCCTGTATACGCGCGACGAGCTTAGACTGATCGTTTCTCGCTTCGTCGTATTCGCTGTTTTCCGAAAGGTCTCCGAAGGACAATGCCTCCGCTATCCTCTCTTTTATGCTCTGCATTTCGACGGTCTTAAGCCTGTCAAGCTCATCCGTCAATCTCTGATAGCTGTCTTGTGTGAAATACTGCGGTGCGTTGTTATTCATTTCAAATTTCTTCCATTCTTATATTTATTATTCAAATGCGTTATATGCCGCTCTGAGCACATTATCTTCTTCGTCCGTGATCTTATACGGATTCTTGCCGCTCAGCGCCTCGTCAAGCTCTTCTACGATATCCGGCATTACGCCTATTCCGTCGTAGTTATCGGAAAACGGCGGGCTGTATTTTTTATAAGTCACCTTCACAGCGGTAGTTCCGTCGAGCATGGTGATCACCTGCATAGAGCCCTTGCCGTAAGTCTTAACGCCCACGATCTTCGCGACCTTATAATCCTGAAGCGCCGAAGCGAACAGCTCTGCCGCGCTTGCGGTATTTTCGTTTACCACAACGTTTATTGGCATACCGAGCATCTCAGCGTCCGAAACATATTCGACCTTCTCGTTACCGTCCTTATCTACAGTGCGAACGACGGGACCTTCCGGCAAAAGATAATCGAGCACCTCGCAGATAGAATTAAGCTCGCCGCCGGGATTGTTTCTTACGTCTACTATAAATCGCGTGCAACCGGAATTTTTCAGTTGCTCAACAGCCGCCTTGAACTGCGACGGCGTTGTTGCATCAAATTCCGATATCTTGATGATTCCGACGGTTGCGTCAAGACCATAGACGCGGCTCGTCACGGAAACGTTCTTTATCTTGGCGCGCGCTACCTCGAAATATATCTCCTCACCATAATCTGCGCCTCTGTATACGGTAAACGTCGCGATAGTGCCGACCTCGCCCTTAAGTCTGTTAAGAGCGTTCTCATAGCCGATTTCCGCCACGCTGATCTCTTTATTTCCGATATATGCGATAAGATCTCCCGGAAGGACTCCGGCTTCAAGCGCGGGTGAGTCCGGAATAACGCTTATTACTTCTATGCATTTATAGTCGGCGTTATATATGACCTGCACGCCGATTCCGCAAAGCTCGCCCTGAAGATCGTCTGTAAGCTCCTTAACGGCGTCCTCGTCGTAGTATGCCGCATACTTATCACCCGTTCCGGCAAGGTATCCGGCAATCGTCATTTTGATAAGCTCGTCTTCGTCTATCTCTCCGATGTACAGATCGCGAAAACGCTCGTCAACCTTAAAAAGCTCCTCAAATCGCGCGTACTTTTCGTCAAGTGCGCTTGCCTTGTCGCGATACGCCTCCTGAAGCGCATATGCTTCGTCTCTGTACTTTCCGTCAATGATAATATACGCGCTCATGAACGCGACCACTATTGAAGCGCAAGCTATTATGATCGCCGCGCCGACTGATATTTTTTTCTTCACGATCTTTTCCTTACAATATTAATAATACATAAGATCCGAGGGAAGCTGTATGTATTCTTCGGGATCCATTCTCTGTCCGTTTATACGATATTCAAAATGAATATGCGCGCCGGTAACGAATCCGCTCGTACCGACCTTGCCTATAGTTTCACCCTGCTGAACATACTGCCCGGGTGACGCAAGAAGCTCGGAGCAATGCGCATACAAAGTTGTGATACCGCTGCCGTGATCAATGATAACGACGTTGCCGTAGCTTCCGCTGTAGCCAGAGAAAATGACCGTGCCGGCAGCCGACGCATATATATCCTTACCGTAGCAGCCGTAGCCCCAGATATCAATACCGAGATGATAATCCCATTGACCGAGAAGGATACGCCAGCCGAATTTTGAAGTTATACCGTGCATATCGTAGGGCGCGGGCCAAATAAAGCCTTCGCCGTTGTATTCTTCCTGCTTGCTCTGCTCCTCAAGCCAAGCAATATAATCGTCAAGCTCCTTGCGGGCAGCTTCTTCCTCTTCCTTCGTAGCCTGATAGAACTGTCTGTAAGCATCCTCGTCGGCTTGCAGCTTTTCAAAATAAGCCTGGCTGTCAACCACGAGTTGATCGTATTCATCCTTATCCTTCTTAAGCTGCTCTATAGTTTCGCTCTGCTGCTTGCGGGAATCCTCAAGCTTGGCGTAAGTTTCCTCAAGCGAATCCTTGCGTGCCTGATATTCTTTTTTAAGAGACGCGTCATATGCCAACATACTGTTGACCTTGTCGATCCGCGTGAGAAAATCGGTAAGGCTGTCCGCGCCGAGAAGCAGGCCGATGTAGCTTACATTTCCGTCCTCGTAATTAAGACGCATTCTTTCGCAGAAATCGTCGAACAGCTTATTTATCTTTTCTTCTTCCTCGGCGATAGAATTCTGTGTATCCGCGATATTGGCCTCTATCGAAGCAAGCATCTCCTCGGCAAGAGATATCTTTTTCGTCGTAGAGTTGACGAGATTATCAAGATATTCCTTGTATTCCTTCGCCTTGGTCAGATCGTTCTGAACGCCGGACAAACTGGAAAGATACTGCTGCTTTTGCTCCTCCAGCTTTGCTATCTGATCCTGGTAGCTCTTTATAGTGGCGTCGTTATAATCTACCGCGGCTTCAGCCGTATTATGACTGAGCGACGGAACAAAGATCACACCGGCAACCAAGACCACCGCAATAACGGCGGAAACAATATGCCTAATCACTTTTTTCATATATATACTCCTTTGAATTTTGCGGCATGGGCAATTACGTCTGTCGCGTAAATAACAAAAACGTTTATTGCTTGCAATATCTGCTGAGAGAAATGCAGCTTCCGATGACGCCGGTAACGACGCCGATTCCGATAAATCCTAAGAAGACATACAAAGCTACGTCAGAAAACTTCAAAAACGTAATTATGGGTAAGTCGGAAAGCATCATATCTTCGATATACTTATAAACATACCATTCGATAAAATATGCAAGCGAGCCGGAAACAACTCCGATGATCGCCCCTTCAAAAACGAACGGGAGCGTAATGAAGCTGCTCGTCGCGCCGACGTACCTCATTATAGATATCTCGTTGCGGCGAGCGAACACCGCAAGTTTGACCGTGTTAATGATCACAAATACGCTTACCACGAAAAGTATCGCCAAAAACCAAACAAATATCAGCAGTATACCGCTTTTCATATTATCCATCATAAGAGCGATATCCTGACGGTTGTTTACCTTACGGATACCTTCGATCTGCCTGAGCTGGTAATCGAGAGTCGAGACCTTGGACGTATCCGCATACTTGATAATAAACATATCCGTCAGCGGATTGTTATCCTCGTCTATATCTTCATAAAGATATGCGTACTCCGGATCTTCGTTTTTAAGATCCTCAAGTCCCTGCTCTTTCGTCACGTGCTCGATAGATTCTATATTGTCAAGCCCCTCGATCTCGGATTTTATCCGCGCAACGTCGTCATCCGTCGCGTCAAGCTCCACGAATACCGCGATCTCGTTAAGAAGTCCGAGCTTTTCAAGATTTATATTGATATTGGCAACGATGAGCGCAAAGCCGCCGAGAACCACAAGGCAGCTCATAAGAACGGTTATCGACGCAAAGCTCATAACGCCGTTGCGCCAAAGTCCCTTCACGCTTTGACCGAGGAAATAAAACGGGCTGTAATGCTTCATTCAAACATACCTCCCACTTTATCGTCGGTAATGTTGCCTTCGCTTAAGGTAATGACACGCTTCTGGTAATAATCGACAAGATTTTTTTCGTGCGTTACGACGATCACCGTCTTGCCGAGATTGTTGATCTTCATAAGGAGATTCATGATTTCGAGACTCATTTTCGGATCGATGTTGCCCGTCGGCTCGTCCGCGATTATGATCTTGGGATTGTTGGCAAGAGCGCGGGCAAGCGCAACTCTCTGCTGCTCGCCTCCGGAAAGCTCATTTGGAAAATTCTTTTCCTTTCCCGCAAGATTCACCGTATTCAATATCGCGGGAACGCGTCGGCGTATATTTTTCGGAGATGTTCCTATTACACGCATTGCAAAAGCGACATTTTCATATACGGTCTTATTTGGGAACAGGCGAAAATCCTGAAAGACCACGCCCAGCTCTCGTCTGTAATACGGTACACGGAAATTTGAAAGGCGAGACAAATTGTAATCTCCGACCATGATCCTTCCCGATGTAGCGCGTTCCTCTCTCAAAAGAAGCTTCATAAGAGTCGTTTTTCCGGCTCCGGAATGTCCTACAATGAACACAAATTCGCCGTCGTCGATATGAAGCGTTACATTCTCAAGCGCAACTGTACCGTTCGGATATGATTTTTTGACGTTTTTGAAATCAATCATACAGTTAAAATAAGGTAATACCTTTCTTAGCGTTGCCGCGCGCATTGCGCCGGACGGCATTATAACTCAGGCTCAGAACTTGACCGGCTTCGTAGTAAGATATCTCTTGACCATGAGAGCGACCTTAAACGTGATGGCGTGATCGAATTCTCTCAGATCGAGTCCGGTTATCTTGCGGATCTTTTCAAGTCTGTATACCAAAGTATTGCGGTGAACAAAAAGCTTTCGTGACGTCTCGGATACGTTGAGATTATTCTCAAAGAAGCACTGGATCGTCATGAGAGTTTCTCTGTCGAGAGATTCAAGCGAGCCGTTCTTGAACACTTCCTGAAGGAACATCTCGCAAAGAGTTGTCGGAAGCTGATAGATCAGACGGCCTATGCCGAGATTATCGTAGCTGATGATGTTCTTTTCGGTATCGAATACCTTGCCGACCTCGAGTGCGACCTGTGCCTCTTTATACGAACGCGCCAGCTCCTTGATATCGGTTACGGTAGTACCGATACCGATAGCGACCTTTGCGTAAAACTCTGTATTAAGAGTATCCGCGAGATTACGCGCGAGCTTTTCTATCTCGTGATTCTCAAGTCCCGGCTTTATCTCTTTAACAAGAACGATATCCTGCTCGTTTATGCTGATAACGTAGTCTTTGGATTTGTCGGGGAAAATATTCTGGACCATATCGAACGGCAGAACTTCTGTTTTCGAGAGGAACTTTATGAGGAAAACGACGCGCGCTTCATCCGTTGCAAATCTAAGCTCCTTGCTCTTGATATAGATATCGCTGGGGAGAATATTGTCGAGAATGATATTTTTTATAAACGAACTCTTATCGTACTTTTCGTCGTACAGATTCTTAATGTTCGACAGCGAGATCGACAAAAGCAGCGCGGTGCGTTCGGCCATCTTATCCTCGCCCTCAACAAAAACAATGTATTCCCACTTTGCCGTCGTAGGAATCGGACGATATGTATAGCCGCCCGAAGCAACAACGTCCGACGTGTACGCAAGCTCCTCCTTTACGCCCTGGCGAACCTCTCCGATCTTAACAAGCTCGCTGCAGGCAATGATAACTCCGTTGTCGTCGATAACTCCGATCACGCGGTCAACTGCCTCGCGCATTTGATGAATTATACCCTGAAACAAGCGATTGGACATATGAGTTCTCCCTTCAATTCACTTAAAATTGATATAGTTTCGACTGATTATAAATACTACACTATATTATACGCGATATTTTGTGAAATTTCAATAGAAGAATAAGCATTTTTTATAAATAAGTGATGAAAAATCAGTATATTTTCACGAATAAAAACGATTGTGGGAACTTTTCGCGACAAAGCTCCCACAATTACGACATAAGCTATTGATAAATCACTTGTCGAAAATACGCTGATATGCCTGATAAAGAATGTACGCAAGCGAAGCAATCACCAATAACGCGATCGCAACATGATCCCACATCATGTATTTTACAACACGATCGTATATTGCCGTAACGGCGAAAATATATACGAACATTCCCGAAAGCATCAGCGGAGTAACGAACAGGCGCGGATAGCGATAACTCTTAACGCACGAGAGCACCAGCCACGCAATGCTTGCGGCCGCCGCAACGCCGGAAACGATCATCAGAGGGAGCTGCCAATAGATGCCGAACGGAGCGGCGAAATTTACCATTCTGAGAGACAGGACAAACCATATCATCAACGCGGTAAATACAACGACGATAGCCGATCTTACTATAAGCGTGATATTTTTATTTTTCGCCTCACGCTTGGCGTTGAGCTTATTTTGCTTCTTTTTTGCGATCTTTTTATTTTCCACTTAAAAATCCATCTGCGAACACGGCGACGCCGACGTTCGTCCTTTCGATTATTTTTATTATCGTTACGGGCAAGAGATCTACGTTAAAGCTCGTATTTATACGACAGCACCGCGAGAATGTGCGGCGCAACCGTCTCGGTGCGAAGTATTCTCGGACCGAGTCCCACAAGCAGCATACCTGCCTTGCGAGCAATCTCCGTTTCGCCTTCGGAAAATCCGCCCTCCGAGCCGATCATGCAGGAAATAATCGCTCCGCTCGGAAGCGTTTCGGGAAGTGCCGCGGATAACGGAACCGTACCTTCGCCCTCGTAAAAAAACAGCGGCAGATCCGCTTTTGCCGCATCTGCGACAGCGGCGTCGAAATTCAAAACTCCGCTGATCTTCGGCACAGCAGCGCGACCGGACTGCTTTGCGGCTTCAAGCGCGATCTTTTCGGCGCGGCTGAGCTTTGCGTCCGAATACGATTCGACCTTCACCGAGCAAAAGCTTGAGGAATACGCGACTATCTCCGACGCGCCCTCCTCCGTGGATTTTTGCACGGCATACTCAAATCTGTCGGGCTTCACGATCGCCTGATATATCACCGCGCTGTACGGCGGTTCGGCTTTGGAAGGAGATATCGCTTCTACCGACAGCTCGACCGAGCTTGATGTAAATCCTTTTATTCGGCAGGAAAATTCACGTCTGCTTTGATCGCAAACGATCAATCTTTCGCCGACTCTCATTCTTAGCGAATGTGAAATATGATGAGCGTCTGCGCCGTCTATGACGATCGTTTCCGGTTCAAGCTCCGGCGGCACGTCTGCAAAAAAGCGCGGCATTGGCACAACTCCACTTCGTTATTTATATAAGCACGCGAAAAACAGCTTTCCGCATACTTTTGTATTATACTATATAATTCGCAATTTGTCAATTTTTAATTTGAAATTTTCCGATTTATGTAAGTTTTACCCCTCCGCTCGCGTCACGAACTCAGCATTATCGCCGGCAGAGCAAAAAATCCGAACCGTAACGATTCGGATTTTTGGTGCGAGAAACGGGACTTGAACCCGTACGGAGAATCCACACGCCCCTCAAACGTGCGCGTCTGCCAGTTCCGCCACTCTCGCATATTATTTGCCGACGGACGTTCGCCCGACTGCGAGAGATATTATATCACACCCGAGCTTGTTTGTCAAGCGTTTTTTTGATTTTTTATATATTTTTTTGCGCGCTTATTTCTCTGCGCCGCAATTCTCGCCGAAATATCACGTATACTGCATGACGCGAGATATACAATTATAAGGGCGAGCGAGAAATTTCCCTTAAAAATGACAACCGCAAATATCGCTCCGCCGAGCGCAAGCACTGTGAAAATATCCGATATAATATTTGCCAACAGATCCGCCGTATAACACGGCAGGAGCATATGCAGAAGCGATCTTAGCATTCCGCCGCCGTCGAGATATCGGCACGGCAGAAGATTGAAGCAAGCAAAGCTCATACTGACAATTATAAAAAACAATCCGCCTTTTTGATTTGCGCATCCCATCATTATCGCGCATACCGCCGACGCCGCGCTGACAATCGCTCCCCCCACGCAGACCGCGAGCTCCTTGATATAAGAAGTCCCGTCTGCGTCGTAGGAAAAACAGAAGCCGGGACAAAAATCGCGCCTAAGCTTCAAGGATATCTTCAGGGCGCGCGCCGCAAGAACATGACCGGCCTCATGCAAGAGCATTGCAAGCGCTATCAGCGACGGATAAAACACGCCGTTTTGCAAAGCAAGCATCGCAAGTATCACCGCCGAAGGCAAACAGGCGGTCAACGCTCCAAAAGCTCTCTCATTACTTCCTCTATGTATCCCCACAGCGACCACTCCCGCTTATTCTGACCTTCATATATATCGCTTTCCGCAAATACGCTCGCCGTTTGTTCATCCAAAGCAAAGACTTCTTTCAACTTCTCGCTTTTTGATATGACATTCGCCGCCGCTCTCTCAGCCGTTTCAAGCTCCGATAAGCTTTTTGAGGACGAGGTATAGGCGGCGCATAAGCATAAGCAGATCGCCGCGCCGAATACCATTATACGCCCTATCATGCTCGACGCCGATGCTTCATTTTGCGCACTTTTGCCTACTCCCGCCGATCTTCCTATTTTCATTTTCAAAGCTCCTTACGTCTGTCTGCTTATAATTTATTTGAGCGCTCGCCGCAATATGCGCGCCGGCGATATTTTCACGAAAAACCTTGATTATCTCCCGCCGATATATTATAATTATTGTGAAGTGCATTGAGCATTTACACGTTGCCTGCAAAAATAATAATGCCAAACGAAAGGCGAATATATGAAATACACTTTTTCCGATAATTTCGCAAACATGAAGCCGTCTGCCATCCGTGAGATATTCAAAAGTCTTACAGACCCGACCATAATCAGCTTGGCTGCCGGAAATCCCTCGCCGCTTTCTTTCCCGTCCGACGAGCTTGCGGAGCTTGCCGCCGATATATTCAAAAACAGCGCCTCGACCGCGCTGCAATACAGCATCACTGAGGGCTATCCAAAACTCAGAGCCGCACTTGCCGATCGCGTAAAAAGAAAATTCGATATAGGCAAAAGCTTTGATTCCACAATGGTGACGAGCGGCGGACAGCAAGGAATAGATCTTGCGTGCCGCGTGCTTTGCAATCCCGGAGATACCGTTATTGCGGAGGATCCGAGCTTTATCGGCGCGCTGAACGCTTTCCGAGCTGTCGGAGTTAATTTAGTCGGAGTTAAGCTTGACGACGACGGAATGAACATCGACGCCTTGAAATCCGCGCTTGAATCAAATCCGAATGTAAAGCTTATATATGTAATACCCACCTTCCAAAATCCGATGGGACTTACGACTTCCCTCGAAAAGCGCCGCGAGATATACCGTCTTGCGAAGGAGCACGGCGTTATGATACTCGAAGATAACCCCTACGGAGAGCTTCGATTCCGCGGAAAAGATGTACCGACGATCAAAAGCATGGACGAGGACGGCATCGTGATATACTCATCGTCCTTCTCGAAGATCCTGTCCGCAGGTATGCGAGTCGGATTTGTCGTCGCGCCCGACGCGATCGTGCAAAAAATGGCAGTCGGCAAGCAGTGCGAGGATGTTCACACGAATATATTCTTCCAAATGCTGTGCTATAGATATATGACCGAGCGCGATATCGATGCTCACATAGAAAAAATCTGCGCGCTGTATCGCGACAAATGCGATCTTATGCTCTCTTGCCTTGATAAAAATATGCCGAGCGGGGTAAAATATACTCGCCCCGAAGGCGGACTGTTTATCTCGCTTACGCTTCCGGAGCATATTGATATGCCGGCGTTCGTCCGCGAGGCTATAGAACACAAGGTCGCGGTGGTTCCCGGAAGCGCGTTCAACTGCGATGAAAGTGCGCCGTCGCATTTCGTAAGACTCAATTACTCCACACCGTCGGACGAAGATATAGTTAAGGCGATAGCGATTCTCGCAGATCTGCTGAAAAGCAAGCTTTGAAATCATTGAATGAGAAAGGCGGCAAAACGTGAACATTTGGCACGATATTGACCCCAAAAGAGTAAAAAGCTCATCGTTTCCCGCGGTTATCGAAATATCCAAGGGAAGCAAAAACAAATACGAGCTTGACAAAGAGACCGGTATAATGCGCCTCGATCGAATACTTTATACCTCAACTCACTATCCGGCAAATTACGGTTTTATTCCGCACACATATGCCGACGACGGAGACCCGCTCGACGTACTCGTGCTTTGCTCGGAGATGATCCTGCCGATGACGCTTGTCGAATGTTACCCGATAGGCGTGCTCCGTATGATCGACAGCGGAAGCCTTGATGAAAAGATCATCGCGATCCCGTTTGCCGACCCGAACTACAACACGTATAGTTCGATCTTTGATCTCCCGAAGCATATTTTCGATGAGATGCGGCACTTTTTTACTGTATACAAGCAGCTTGAGGACAAGGCTACCGCCGTTCAGGATGTAGCTGATAAGGATGACGCAACAGCGGTGATCGAGCTTGCGCTCAAGCGCTACAACGAGTACTTCGGCGCCTAAATTATAACGCTCGGCTCAACTGAGACAAAACACGAAAGGTATCTGTATGTTTATTGATAAGATCCAAATTCACGTAAAGGCAGGAAACGGCGGAAATGGTGCCGTAGCCTTTCATCGCGAAAAATTTGTCGCACGCGGAGGTCCGGACGGCGGAGACGGCGGTCGCGGCGGAAACGTTATACTTAAATTGGACGAAGGAATGAATACTCTCCTTTGGTTCAGATACAAAAGAAAATTCGCGGCGGAGAACGGAAGCGACGGCAGCGGTAAGAAATTCCACGGCAAAAACGGCGCAGATCTCGTTATTCCCGTGCCTGTCGGAACTATCGTACGCGACGCGGCTTCCGGCAGAATAATCAAAGATATGTCAGGCGACGACGAGACATTTGTAATATGCAAGGGCGGTCGCGGCGGCTGGGGAAACAAGCATTTCGCGACTGCGACTCGCCAAGTTCCGAATTTCGCAAAAAACGGCTTGCCCGGCGAAGAAAAGGAGCTCTTGCTTGAGCTGAAGCTGATAGCAGACGCAGGGCTTGTCGGACTGCCGTCCGCCGGCAAATCGTCGCTGTTAGCGGCGGTGTCTGAGGCGCGTCCGAAAATAGCGGAATATCATTTCACAACGCTTGAGCCGAGTCTAGGCGTCGTTGACGCAGGCGAAGGAAGCGGATTCGTTCTCGCCGATATTCCAGGACTTATCGAAGGTGCGTCCGA